>CAXUOL010000773.1:0-3563 GCA_964252435.1 uncultured Nostoc sp. | reverse complement strand
AGGCGATACTTCAAAATTAACAGTGTACTCTCAATTCCTTCATGCAGGTTGCAAGCAACTTTTTCAAATGTATCGGCTCTAGAAAAGGTGCGGAGACTAGTGCTAATTTCCATAATGCGTTCTGTCGCTATATGCATCGAAACTAGCAGTTTTGGTAAATCCTCGCTGAGAAATTCTAAGTCAATTTTATCGGCAAGTTGGGTGACTGTAAGTGCAAGTTGGGGATGATGTTGCTGCACACATTGCACATACTTAAATAAGTCTTGGATATACTCTTCAGTATTATTCAGACTACCTTTGAGAAATCCCAGTGGGTTGTTAATTTCGTGTGCTACGCCCGCAACTAAGTTACCCAAGGTTGCCATTTTTTCACTTTGCACTAATTGCAATTGTGCGTTTTTAAAATTATCTAGCGCTTGTGAAAGCTCTGCGGTGCGTTCTTGTACCCGTTGCTCTAAAATGTCCTTTTGTCGAGCTAATTCTAAATTTGCTTGTCGCAGTTTCAGATGAATCCCAATGCGTGCAAGTACTTCTTCTTGTTGAAATGGTTTTGTAATATAATCTACAGCCCCTAATGCTAAACCTTTGACTTTATCGGTTGTATCATTAAGAGCAGTCATGAAAATAATCGGAATTTCGCAGGTATTCTGTTGAGATTTTAATTGACGGCAGGTTTCAAAACCATCAATTACTGGCATCATTACATCTAGTAAAATTAAATCAGGAGGGTAGTTTTTTATTGTCTCAATGCCCTGCCAACCATCCATTTCTACTAGAACTTTATAACCTGCTCGGTCAAGTGCATCATATAGTACTTCGATATTAGTTGGATGATCGTCAATAATCAGAATCGTTTGACCTGTACCATCATTTACCATAAGTTTTCAATCTCCTGCTTAAATCTTTGTTGATTCCTGAGATTGGTTTATCGACTCTTGGAGAAAATGACGAACTGTCTGAATATTGAAGCCTTTAACCAATTCCCTGAGTTCTCGAATAAAGGGTTGATACTGCTCATCTAATTGAGCTAATCGATCCACCTCTTCTCGGATACCTCTAAAGTACCCAGTTTCCACATGTTCAAATAACACCTTTAAATCAGAAAGAGTTGGAATGATAATGGTTGTGGGGCTTGCTATTGTATTGACTGCAAATTTTATTTTAGTGTCTGTATATACCCAATCTAGTTGTAATTGCTTGGCTAATGCAGCATAAAGTTCATCTGCTTGTACGGGTTTTGCCAAGAAATCGTTACCACCAGCAGCTAAACTCTTTTGGCGGTCAATTTCAAACACGCTGGCAGAAGAGACAATCACAATGGCATCACGCAAGGTTTCAGACTGACGCAATTGTTTGAGCACTTCCCAGCCATCCATTATGGGCATGGCTAAATCACAAATGGTAATATCGGGGCGATCGCATGTAATTTTTTCTAAACCCTCTTGTCCGTTGCTGGCTTCGATAACCTCAAAACCAAGGGGTTCCAAAAGATTGACAATCACTGACCGATTTTCCCAACGGTCATCGACAATCAGGATTTTTTTGCGATTCTCTTTCACAGAGGTTGCGCCAATGCCAGAATATCCAACAATTCTGCCAGATGGTGTAACGGAATTTGCTTGTACCCAATTAGTTGCGATCGCACACTCAATATTAAAGAAAAACTTACTACCAACCCCTAATTGGCTTTCAACCTGTATTTGACTACCCATCAACTCAACAAATCGCTGGCTGATAGCAAGTCCTAATCCCGTTCCTTCACTTTGGCGTTTGCTATCCCCGACTTGCTCAAAGGGGAGGAAAATTTTCTCTAATTGCTGGGGACTCATGCCGATGCCTGTATCCTGAATCTGGAAGCGAAGATTAGTTATATCCCCTAACAGCACTTCCACCCTAAATGTGACACTGCCTTTTTCGGTAAATTTGATGGCATTTCCGAGCAAGTTAATCAGAACTTGTCGTAAACGCTTCTCATCAGCAATAATACCCATCGCTGAATTCTCTGGCGGCTGATAAATAAACTCAATACCCTTTTGTTCGGCTTTAATCCGGCAGATTTCCACAACACTTTGTAGAAGCGCAGGTAAATAGAATGGGACGGGCTGTAGTTCTAGTTTGCGGGCTTCAATTTTAGATAAGTCGAGAATATCGTTAATTAAAGTCAGTAAATGCGAACCACATTGATAGATAATATCGATGCCACGCTGTTGTTTTTCGTCAGATGTAGTACGGGCGAGAATTTGGGCATAACCTAAAATCCCGTTGAGCGGTGTTCGCAGTTCATGGCTCATGTTTGCGAGAAAATCACTCTTGGCATGATTGGCAGCATCGGCGGTAAGTTTCGCTTCCTTTAACTCGTGGGTGCGTTCTTCTACCCGACTTTCTAATTCTTCGTTGGTTTTAGCTAATTGTTGGTTGGTTTGCTCAATAGTGGTGAAAGAATCCCGTAACTGCTGCGCCATGCGGTTGAAAGACTGCGCCAATCTACCCAATTCATGCACTGACGGCACTTCTACCTGTTGGTTTAACTCACCTGCGGCAATTGCTTCTGATGCTTGACTCAAGCGCAAAATCGGACGAGCAATCCAGCGAGAGGTGTAGAAGCCTAAAATGGTTGCTAATATTAATGCACCCAAACACAACAAAATTGTCGTGCGTGTGTTGGCGTTAATTTTTGCCATAAAGTCCGATTCTGGAACCGCCACAACCACCAGCCAATCTAAACCCCATTCATCCCGCCAAGGTGCCACCTGAACAAACTGACGCTGACCGTTGAGTTGAAATTCCAGCGACTGATTATCTTTGACGGTTGACAAATTCTGAAAACGTTCAGTTAAATATTTTGCAGTAGCTTGAATTAGTGAATCTTTACTGTCAGAGCCTTGAAGCCGTTTAGCCTTGCCATTAACAAGTGTAAAAGGTTGTTCTTTGTTGGAACTTGCAATTAACAATCCATTGCGTTCCAAAATAAAAGTTTTCCCAGATGGACTAACTTTTAGCTGCTGGAGAAAATTACTAATCTGCGTGAGTCGCTGGTCAACTCCAATAACACCAATCAAATTCTTGTTTTTGTCATAGACTGGGCGATTAGCAGACACGGATAGCGTGTAAGGCGGCGATTGCCATTGATAAAGCGTCCACATCGATTTGCCTGTCTTTGCTGGTTCCTCACACCAAGCTTCTTGTTTAGCAATGTAACGACCATTATCGATCGCTAGGTTAGCCCGATTTCCTAGTTTATCTGTGTTGTAGATATACCAATGTTGGTTGCCATTGCGCTTGCGGGAAACTTCATCGACTGTAACGCGACCATCCTCAAAGAAGCGTCCAGAACCTGCAAAATCTCCCGTCTGCAAGCAAAAACCAATATAGCCAATATTATGTAGTTGAAGTTGCTTCCAGAAAAACTGCCCAAGTTGCTGTGGATTGTCAGGGTCAAGTAATCCCATATCCATCGCACCGCCGTTAATTTCAGCTAGTTGACGACCTGTATTCAGATAACTATCTAAATGCTGGTCGATGCGATCGCTAACTTCACGTTGCAATCGACTGGCTAAATCATT
>CAXUOL010000772.1:0-3564 GCA_964252435.1 uncultured Nostoc sp. | reverse complement strand
ACCCTCTTGCGCTAAAGTTGCATAAGAACGTGCATCTAAAGCCAGGAGGAAAGAGTTGTGAAAGCAGTCTTGATGACAGCAGCTGGCAGTCCCGAAGTTCTGCAAGTAGAGGATGTGCCGAACCCTGCTGTTCCTGTAGGGAATACTGAACTTTTAGTGCGTTTGGTAGCGGCTGGCATTAACCCCATTGACACTAAACTTCGTAGTCGAGGGAGTTTCTACCCCGATCGCACCTCAACAATTTTAGGATGTGATGGTGCAGGTATTGTGGAAGCAGTGGGTGCTGGCGTACAGCGTTTTCGCGCAGGTGATGAAGTATATTTTTGCTATGGTGGCTTGGGCGCACACCAAGGAAATTACGCTGAATATACCGTTGTGGATGAGCGATTTGTGGCACGTAAACCCGCCTCTATTTCCTTTGCCGAAGCAGCAGCAGCGCCTTTAGTATTAATCACCGCCTGGGAAGCTTTATATGAACGGGGACGATTAGAACCTGGGGAACGGGTTTTGATTCATGCGGGTGCTGGTGGTGTCGGTCATGTAGCAATTCAATTAGCAAAACTCAAAGGTGCTACTGTATCCACCACAGTCAGTTCTGAGGAAAAAGCTGATTTCGTCAAAGAACTCGGTGCTGACTATATAATTTTTTACAAACAAACAGACTTTGTGCAAGCAGTATTAGATTGGACTGGTGGCGAAGGCGTAGACTTGGCTTTTGATACCGTAGGCGGCGAAAACTTTCACAAAACCTTCCCCGCAGTGCGAGTCTATGGTGATATTGTTACCATTCTCGAACCAGATGCCAAAACTGTTTGGAAAACTGCTAGAACTCGCAACCTCCGCATTGGTTTAGAATTCATGTTGGCACCAGCCTTGCTAGGATTGCAAGAGAGTCTCCACCATCATGCAGAAATTCTCGAACAATCTGCCACCTGGATCGATGAAGGCAAATTAAAAATCCATGTGAGTCACAAATTTCCCTTAAAAGAAGCAGCTAAAGCCCACCAACTAATTGAAAGCGGTACTGTGACAGGTAAAATTGTTCTGCTGATTAGTGACGAATGATCAAACAATTTGCATAATTTATCTTTTAAACGCAGAGGCACGCAGAGGTTAAACGCAAAGGTACACAGAGGAGTTTCTCTGCGTACCTCTGCGTTTCCCTTCTCTACGAGACGCTTCGCGAATGCGTTCCTTTGCGTTTTACTTCTCCTCCTCCTCCCCCTACCGGCTTGGGCAGCACAAACACAACCCGAACGCACACCCTTAACTCTAGAATTATTGCAAGAACGACTACGCACACCCACACTCCGCGAAGGCAATTTAACTGTCGATTTGCAGAAAATGGCGATCGATTTACGCCCAGAAAACGCCAGCTTTCGTGATGCTTTTTACCAACTACTGCGAAAAGAACTCGGTACAAAACCTCTAGGTTTAGACCTCAGCTATGCTTTAATTCTGGGGGATTTTGTCGGCAGCGATTTGGGTTTAAGAACACCATTGTATGCAAAAGCCATTGCACCCATTTTCACCCCTACCGAACAAGAAAAACTAGAACGTTTGCGCTTCGTTTGTCTAGAGTCACTCGCAATCGCTTTACCCAACTCCAAAGATTGTCGATCGCTTCTGGGAACAGAATCAACTCCATACAGTGAAATCACCGTCTTTCGTGGTGTCTTAACACTGGTGCAAACTCGCTTCAACGGCGAAGTGAACTTCTCCAATACGTTTTTCCTTCAGTCTGTTGATGCCCAAGGTGCAACTTTTCTCCAACCCACTAACTGGACTGAAACCAGATTTGCTCGTCTTGTTAGTTTTACCAGTGCTAACTTCCAGCAACCAAGCAATTTTCAGGGCAGTATATTTTTTGAAAAAGCTAACTTTAAAAAAATTAAATTTCGAGAATCTGCTGATTTTCAAGGTAGTATCTTTGAAAAGACTGCCAACTTCAACCAAGCAACTTTTAAACAGTTGGTTAAATTCAGTAGTGTCCAATGGCAAGGGAATGCTGATTTTTCGGAAGTGGATTTTGTCAATCAATCTCAGTTTACTAAAGCGAATTTTAATCAGTTCCTCCTGTTAACAGAAGCGACTTTTGAGCAATCTGTAAGCTTCCGAGAAGTGGAATTTAACCAATTAGTAAATTTGCAAGGTGCGAACATTCTCAACCAAGCAGATTTTAGTGATGCCAGGTTTTCTAAAGAGGCTTGTTTAAGCGTACCTGGTTTAACTTTTAACTCTAACCAAGCGAAAATTTTAGGTAATCCCGGTGAGATTGGTCAGATGTTCTGCATCCCAACATTGCAAGGTAATCAAAACATTTTGCGGAATTTGGGGCAAAATTTCCGTCAGCAACAGCAAGTTGCTGATGCTAATCAACTGGAATACACAAAACAACGACTGCGATTAATCGAGTTTGGCCATCGTCTGACGGCTATAAATATTAATAGTGCAACTGTTGCAAGTTTGATTAATCTGGGTTTTTCTGCAACTCAAGCTGAAGCGATCGCCCAGCGTCGTTTGGTAAAATCCTTTCGCAACAGTAGTGAGTTACTCACCATCGCAGACATCGATTTAGAAAAATATACCCAACTAAGCGATCGCTTAATTGTTGGCGAAACCCTTTCTATAGTTGGGTGGTTACTACAAGCTTGGAGTTGGTTAGCGTTGAGTGTACTGCTGTTGTTGAGTGGCTATGGGACGAATTTTTGGTTAGTCTTTGGCGTGGGAGGATTAGCGATCGCTTATTTCGGCTTATTATTTTGGCTAGTGGATCGCTATCGTCGGCTGCATCCCGTACCAATTATTCCCACATCCTACGAAACCATTTCGATATTAGTCAGTTTTAGCGTTTTAGAATTCTTCAGCTTACTAGCGATCTTTCGTAATGCTGAACAACCTTGGCTGACATTGGGGTGTCTGTTAATAATTATTGTCCCCGTCCCAATAGCTTTATTAATCCGACTTTACCAACAAGGTCGTTATCATGACTTAATGGACGTTTCTTACTTCACAGAAGACGGCACATTTCGCCAGTTACGATTATTGATTGGACGTTTGCCAGTAATACCAAGGAATGAGACATTTCGGGAACGATATATGCCCTTGTTGTGCGATCGTCGTTGGAACTGGCTCAACTACTATGATTTTAGTCTCAATAACCTAGTTAAATTAGGATTTAACGACATTCGCCTGCGAGACGAACACTTACCAGGTATCATCTCTGCACTTGCTTGGTATCAATGGAGTTTGGGTTTAATTTATATCACCCTAGTTTTGTGGACACTTTCCCGTACAATTCCGGGATTGAATTTGCTGATTTATCTGAAGTAATTGCTCTTCCATCATTCTCAGAAAACAATAATCGAAGCAGAAAACTGAAACTATGACTAAATTAAGGTTTGAGGCTTTATTTTCTAATATAAATTCAAAAATGTAGCCAAAACCTGGAAAGTGAAGTCTCGTAAGCCTTGCAGCAATTGCTTTCTCCAAAAGTGATAGAAGAGCGATAAAAGGGACTCATGTTAAAGGGGAAAGTGGGGTCCCAAGAAGGGGATAAGGGGC
>CAXUOL010000771.1:0-3564 GCA_964252435.1 uncultured Nostoc sp. | reverse complement strand
CCACCAACAATCGCTAATATGCCGTAGGCAAAAGCAGCAACTATACCTAAATTCATTGTTAAAACCTATGTAGACTTTGACTTTACTGCCAGGGTCAGCAGACAATTTACCATAGCTATTTAGCTATACCATACAGTTGAT
Organism: uncultured Nostoc sp.; assembly: GCA_964252435.1. GTDB lineage: Bacteria > Cyanobacteriota > Cyanobacteriia > Cyanobacteriales > Nostocaceae > Nostoc. The sequence goes on along the minus strand of CAXUOL010000771.1, from coordinate 3,423 downwards.
TGATGGATAATCTAGCGATACCAATGGCAAGTACTTCCTTATATACAAAGGTTCAATTTCTCCAGCGCCAAGCAGCCTCACTCTTACTGTACCAGTCTGTTCTCCAAGGCGAAGTCGGGATGGCATTTCTGGAACTGTTGCAAGCTATACGTTACACTGATAGCGATGCACGGGGTTGTCTCCAAGCTTACGGCAGTTACTTTCACGCTTTGGCTGCTAGAAATCAAAACTGGGAAGACTATTTAATTACTCAAATTCTTTTCTCTGAGAATCCTTTTACAAGGCTGGCGGGAGTGCAAGAATTTGAATATTTGCCCCCAGCTTTAGTAACAGCAGTCCAACATGATTTACAAGTATTGCAAAGTCTCTATGAGTGTAGCAGCGCTTCTTTGAGCGAGTGGGTACAAGGCATAGCTCACATGCCGATTTCACCAGTAGTGTGGTATAAAGAGCAAGAATTACTAGGAGTAGAGACAAAATTCACTACATATCTACAAGAGTTAGATAATTGGGGTGATGCTGTAGAAGAGTTAGCAGCTTATTATCGGCAATGTGGCTCTGGTTTATTTGCAGAATATCGCGCTTTACGATGGCAATCTGGGCAGTTTATCGGTATCCGCTATTCTGACCCGGTTAAACTGAGTGCGCTTGTCGGTTACGAATCTCAAAAAGATGCTTTGCTGAAAAATACAGAGTTTTTATTATCAGGAGAGATGGCACTGCATGTATTACTTTACGGTAGTCGCGGTTCTGGCAAATCTTCTTTAGTGAAATCTTTGTTGAATGAATATAGTAATCGCAGCCTCCGTTTATTGGAAGTGGCAAAATCTGATTTAAAAGACTTACCAGAAATCGTGGAACATTTACGAGGTGTGTCACAAAAATTTATTATCTTTGTCGATGACCTTTCATTTGAAGAAGATGATGATGCCTTTAAAGCCCTCAAGGTAGTTTTAGAAGGTAATTTAACGGCGCGGCCTCAAAATGTAGTTGTGTATGCTACTTCCAATCGCCGCCACTTGATTCGGGAGTTTTTTGTAGATAGACCTGCACCAAAGGATAACGAGGAAATCCATGCCTGGGATACGATGCAGGAGAAGCTTTCGTTTAGCGATCGCTTTGGTTTAACCTTAACTTTTGAACCAGCCAATCAGAAAACTTATTTAAAAATTGTACAACATCTAGTGGCACAAGCTGAAATTAATATTACCCAAGAAGATTTGGAATTTCAGGCATTACAATGGGCGACTCGTCATAATGGTCGTTCTGGACGTACAGCACGGCAGTTTGTTGATTTTTTAAAAGCAGATTTAACACTTTTTCATGCAAATAAAAGCATATCCAACACTTAACATTAAAATTGTTTCATTGATGATTGTGCTTTTTTGTAAATTATAGTTATGGACTATTCACTAAAGTTAGAGATTTCATAACAATTCTGATACCAAAATTCAGAAAAATATCTTGATTTACTAGATAAACCACTTGGATTAAGTATTTTATATGTATGTGTTTTTTAATTACGAATTACGAATTATAAATTAGTATGAGAGCTACTTATTCAGATAATTTAACTACGCTAAAAACCAGCAATATGCAATCAGTAACGATCAGCAATCGATTTATACTAGTGATAGTTGCCTTTAGTGTGAGTTTTGGTCTTAGCCTTGTCCCAAGTTGGGATTTTAATAAAGCCTTTCTCACAGGTGTAATTACTGCCGTTACTATCCATACAACAGCATTATTCATAGACAAGCGACGCAGAAATTATGAAATGTTTGTTTTAGGTTCTCTCCGCAAGCGAATTAAAGAGATGGAGGGATTAAAAGCTCGTGTTGTTAGAGAAATCAATCAAATTGAAGAACATCATAATTTATTATATGCTGAATCACAACAGCTGCAAAATCAAGTCATAGAAAGCCGTAGCCAAAGAGATAGTCTCCATCGAGAATTAAGAACATTTGCCGGACAAAAGAAGCAATTAGAAACAGAAGTTAGTAGCCTGCAAACTGAAATTAATAATTTGCAGAACAATCAAAATGAATTGAACAATACTTTTTCTATCCTCACAGCAGAGAAGCGCCGTTTAGAGTCAAATTGTAATGTATCTCGCGCTGAAATCACCCAATTGCAAAGTCAAATTTCTGAGCTACAACACGAGAAACAAGAAATTGAAAGTAATTTAACTCTTTTAGGCAGACTCAAACCCCAATTAGAAGAAAAATTATACGAACTGCGAATTGCAATTCAAGAACTAGAAGTTGAGACAAACCAAAACAATCAATTGCTTATAGCAACGAAAACTGAAAGAGAAAATATCCAAGCTATTCTTGATTGTTCACAAACCCAACTAGTAGAACACAAAGCTGAATTACAGCAATTACAAGGACAAGTTTCATTATTGCAAGAAGAACGAGACTCATTACAAAATCAAGTATGGGAATTACTACAACAAGTAGAAACATTCAATCCAGAGCCTTTGTCTGATAATTCCCAAGAAGATAATATTGAGTTGTTTCCATTTTCTGAAATAATTGAATCTTCAGATGTCATTGACGTTTCGAAAGTTGAGACATCAGAAAACATACCTGAAGAATGGACTAATTTTCTCGGAAACCTCCCAGGACATGAGTTACAAGTATTAAAAGCTATAGTTGAACAAGATAATCCCAATAGTGCTATTAAAAAAATTGCTGAAGCAAATATCACTATGCCAAATTTATTAATCGATTCTATAAATGAACGGGCAAATGATACTATTGGGGAATTAATAATTAATTTTGATTCGGAAAGTCCAAAACTTTACCCTGAGCATATAACAGATGTCAAAAAAATGATTGCGATATATGAAGGTCTCATGGTCAGACATACTTCGTCAAATTAAATTGTTATTGCCGTCGTAATATTTAGTAGTAAGGTGATGTACCTTACCTACTTACTGCGTGCTTCTGCGTTTAGAATAAAGTGAAGTGTAATACATGGCAAAGCTCAAAATCTCGAAGAAAATCTCCACTGCTTTAATCAATTCTCTTGGTGCGGGGGTAGTACCAAGAGTGGGAGTTGAATATATCGCAGTAGGTCGAGAAAAAGAACTAAAAAGCCTATTACAAAATCTCGATGATATTGCAGAAGGTGTCGCAGCATTTCGCTTTATAATTGGCAACTACGGTTCAGGGAAAAGTTTTTTACTGCAACTAATTCGTAATCGAGCGATGGAGCAAGGTTTTGTAGTAGCTGATGCTGATTTATCTTCTGAACGTCGATTAGCTGGAAGCAACAATGAAGGTGTCGCCACCTATCGAGAATTAATGAGCCACTTAGCTACAAAAACTCGTCCTGATGGTGGTGCTTTAGTCTCAATTTTAGAAGGATGGATTAATAAAATTCAACAAGAAGTGGTTAAAGAAACTGAAATGCGTCCGA
>CAXUOL010000770.1:1610-3565 GCA_964252435.1 uncultured Nostoc sp. | reverse complement strand
AATGACCAATGACCAATGACCAATGACCAATGACCAATGACCAATGACCAATGACTATATCTTCTGTAGTGGGTAAGACTGGTAATAGTGGCGAAGTGCCTTGCGCGTTACTGCTAAATTACAGGTTAATGCAATTTGCTCTTTTTCTAATAAACCCAAAATGCGATCGGGTTTATCTCGTGCTACCACTGGTAATTGATGTAAACCTCGAAGACTCATCCGGTCTAAAGCCTCAGATAAAAGTTCATCTTGCCATGCATAGAGAATTTCAGTAGTACAAATGTCTATGAGGGTTTGACTGGATAAATTATCTGGAATTTCAGTTAGGGAATTTGGGTATGTTTGCCAAATAGCAAGGGCACGATTAATATCTTCCAAAGAAAGTATACCAACTAATTGCTCTGCTGCATCAAATACTAAAGCACTACGGACGCGATCGCGGGTCATTTCCACAGCTGCATCTAATACTCCCAGAGTTGCAGGTAACTTTTTGGGATAGGGGTACATGGCATCTTCGACCAAAATTTGCTGCACAATTTCTGCTTGTTCATCTTTTAATTCCGAAAGCCCAATCTGTTGTAGATTAGAATTAGAGTTAAAAGTTGGTTTAATCCTTTCTACTAGCCAAACACTCAAACCTACAGCTGCCATCAACGGTAAAACAATCCGATAGTCGCGAGTTAATTCAAACAGCATCAAAATAGACGTTAACGGCGCTCTCACACTAGCAGCCAGCACTGCTGCCATTCCCACCATTGCGTAAGCTGGGGGAGCCGCCATTTGATCGCAAATTGTGGGAAATGCTACGGCTAAAATTTTGGCGTAAGCCGATCCAAAAGAAGCACCTAAAAACATTGCTGGTGCAAACAAACCGCCGATGAAACCACTACCTGCACTAATTGCAGTCATCACTAACTTCACTACCAACAGCACCACCAATAGGTAGAGTGGAAACTCTACATCCTGAAGCATTGCTTCTACAGTTTCATAACCCACGCCCAGAATTTGCGGGAAGTGCAAAGCAACTGCGCCAATCATCACACCGCCAATAATTGGATGAATCGGCTCAGGAATTTGTCCCAAAAAGGCAAAACCTGGAACTTTGCCAGCAAAGCAGGCTTTTGCTCCCCGAATTGATTGAGTATAAGTGACAGAAATTAGGCTAGCCCCTAAACCCAAGCCAAGGTAAAGGGGTAATTCTAAGGGACTGCGGACTTGGTAGACAGGTAAATCAAAAGCAGGTTGTGCCCCCAACCCAATTTGGGCAATTAATGCTGCTACCACCGCCGCTAACAGCACCACACTCACAGCAGAAGTAGCGAAAGATGTCGCTCCCATCACCACCTCTAGGGCAAAAAATACTCCAGCGATGGGAGCATTAAATCCAGCCGCAAGTCCAGCTGCCGCGCCAGCGCCTAAAAGCAAACGTTGGCGTTCTTGAGATACATTCAGGATCACAGACAACAACATCCCAAAATTTGCGCCAATTTCTACACTCGGCCCCTCTGGGCCCAAAGAAGCACCGCTCCCCAAAGAAACAGATGCAGCCAGCATCTTCGTAACTGGTCGTAGTGGTTGCTTAATCTCTGTTCCCTGAGAAGCGGCGATAAGAGATGAAAGTCCAGGGCCAAAATCTTGAGTGCGCCAGCGCATCAAGCCAACGATTAATCCGCCAAGGGTGGGAACGCAGGCTAAAGTCCAAGCACCCCAGACGCCGATTTGACCCATTAAATTTTCCAGCATCAGCTGGTGAATCAGCTGGATTAAATAGTGAAAGGTGACTATACCCATACCCGTACCACCGCCAATGAGCATGGCTAAAAACAGCACAACGGTTTCTGGGGATGGTTGAAAACGATTTATTAGGTAGGCTAAACGAGTGGAAGGTGTAGGAAAGGCAGGTTGTTCCGTTACCTTCCTTAGTTGAGTGGGAGGCAAGAGAGTCATTGAGAGGC
>CAXUOL010000770.1:0-1555 GCA_964252435.1 uncultured Nostoc sp. | reverse complement strand
TTATCATTGTGAGCCATTATTTAGCAACCGGACAAGTAGACTTTATTTGCTTGATTTACAAAGATTTAGTAAAAAATGTGATTGTGCAAATTTTTATGGGGAAAATGGTTACATGGGAGACAATTATTTAAGGGTCAGCGATGCCTAGTTTGGATGTAGCTGCGGCTAGTGGGGTGGGAGTGAGCGCCAACGCTATTCTTTTTAAAGACAACAAGTTTTTGTGGGCTGGGTGGACGCACCCACAAATATTAGCTAGTAGTCCATTAAAGAAACTTTGCGGAGGTTTATGGTAAGAAAATCAAGTTGTTTTCTTCCCCTGCTTCCCTTCACCCGTCATTTTTGGGTTGGTCAAGTACTAGGAGTCATCCTTGCCTAAATCTAGCTATACTCGTGTTGCGACCATTGGCCATCCTTGGTAGTAATACAATATATGTGTGATTTATGGCTGATGTCAGACCATACTTGCAAGTCTGCTAAGTATTGATCGGAATTCAGTATAGCTATTGTTATAGAGCGAGTAAATGGACTAGGCGGACGAGGTAAATGAATATACACACCTTTGATAATCATTATGTTACTTGCCCAATTTGCCAAAGAAATAATACGCCCAAACTAGTTAAAACGCGCATGGGCTTGTTTTGCTGTCCCAATTGCCAGGAACGGCTAGTAGTTTGCCAAAGCGGTCATTATGTGCGCGATCCGTTTACTTGGAGACAGTTGATGGTTGCTTCGTCGCTACGTCGTCAAAGCCGACCTTTAGCTAGGATTATCAGAGATTTTGTCTTGCTGAAACGTCCTATGGTAGCCTTGGCTGTAGGGAGTGCCATTTTCTTTAGTGCGATCGCCTTAACTCAAGAAAGGACAAACTACGATCACCAAGGATTACCCACAACAGAGAAAGTTAATAAACCAGGAAACAACTCTCAGTAAATGGATTACTTTGGTATAAATCAAATCTTACTTTGATTTTTGTAATATTATAACTAAATACTTCTATAAAACCGTGTCTTATTGCCCCAAATAGGACACGGTTTTACATTATGTTCGCTTAAATATACCTCTCTTAAAAATACCTAAATTCAGCCATTTAATGAGTATCAACACACCGACGGCTAATAGAGATAAAATAGAAATTATAAATTTGTAAGCATAACATAATAACCATTCCTGAAATGAATTTTTGATAACTGTCATAACTTAAACACTTTTTGATAGTCAACTTGAAGCAGAATACATGGATGCGGATAATTGGACATATCAACTACAAAAGGTACTACCCATGAGTTCTCGCGCACTGTTGTTAGTAAATCGTCATGCCCGCCAAGGAGAAAAGAGTATATCGGAAGCGATTGAATATCTGAAAACACTCGGCTTTGATTTAATTGAAGAGTCTACAGAAGATCCCAAACATCTTGCTGAAGTTATACTTCGCTATCAGTATCAAGTTGACTTAGTAATCATTGGTGGAGGAGATGGGACTCTCAATGCGGCAGTAGATGGTTTAGTTAAGACTCAGTTGCCCTTGGGAATTTTGCCTTTAGGAACTGCCAATGAT
>CAXUOL010000769.1:0-3568 GCA_964252435.1 uncultured Nostoc sp. | reverse complement strand
AGAGCTTGGTTAACTTCTTCAGTAATAGTACGCTTCTCAACCTGAACTACGAAATCTACCATTGAGACGTTCGGGGTTGGTACGCGCAAGGCAACGCCATTTAGCTTGCCTTTGAGGTCTGGGATAACCAGCGCCACTGCTTTTGCTGCGCCAGTAGAGGTGGGTACAATGTTTATCGCTGCGGCCCTTGCCCGTCGCAAATCCCGGTGAGAAGCGTCTAGCAAGCGCTGATCGCCTGTATAGCTGTGGGTGGTGGTCATCGTGCCTTTGATGATGCCGAACTTATCGTTCAACACCTTTGCGATTGGTGCCAAGCAGTTGGTAGTACAGCTAGCGTTACTGATAATGTGGTGTTTGTTGTGGTCATAGTCATGATGATTCACACCAACCACAAAAGTACCATCCTCGTTTTTACCAGGAGCGGTAATCAGAACTTTCTTGGCTCCGGCTTTTACGTGCCTGAGCGCTCCTTCTTTACTAGTAAATACCCCGGTTGCTTCGATAATTAGGTCAATTCCCCAATCTTTCCAGGGCAAGTTTTCTGGGTTGCGATCGGACACGCACTTAATGGTCTTACCGTTAACGATGATAGAGTTATCATCGGCACTAATCTCAGCACCTTTGATCTTGCCTAGCATTGAGTCATACTTCAGCAGGTGAGCATTGGTTCTAGGGTCTGAAGTGTCATTAATAGCGACAAGTTCGATTTTACTATTCTCTCTACCCACCCAGCAACGCGCAAAGTTACGTCCAATCCGCCCGAAACCGTTGATTGCAACTCTAATCACAGTGTCTTGCCCTCTGTATTTATGCTTATATGTTGATATCGTTGACCCCAATCATATCGCAAAGGGGGGGGGCACTTTTAACCATAAAGTGTTAGATCAATAAAAAAACACATAATTTATTCAGATTTGTAAGAGTAGAGATTGTTGTTAGTGATATATGATCTGACCGATTCCGGGACTAAATAACGAATTGACTGGCGTTCGCGGCAAAATTTGCGAATTAGACTTGACGAAACTCCTATTAAAGGTATATTCAAGAGTTGCCAGTGAATAATCAAAGACTGCTCCTTGAGTTGTTGTTCCACTTGCTTGCAGATTAATTCGCTTTGAGTTATAGTCTCACCACCTAGCTGTCGGGGTGCGATTAACCAATCACACATTTGTGCTAATTCGTGTCCTCGGTACCAACCGGGTAAGGTTTGGAAAGTATCCAAGCCCACAATCCAGTACCAGTGAGTATTTGGGTAACAAGCAGATAAGTCAATCAGGGTGTTAATGGCATAAGAAGTCCCAGAGCGATTAGTCTCCACTAGTGAGACAGTAAATGCTGGGTTATCTTTGATGGCTAATTGCAGCATTTGCAGACGATGCTCAAACAAAGCTGCTTCTTTGTGAGGAGGATTTAGGGATGGCACCCAAATTACCTTTTCAAGGGATACTTGATGCAAAGCTGTCTCGGCTACGAGCAGGTGTCCCCAATGAATTGGATCGAATGTGCCACCAAAAATTGCTAGTTGCTGCATCCAGATCAGCCTGGTTTATATGCAATTGAAAAATAGTTTCATTACCAATGTACTATTGTACTCAATTAACGCCTAAACTTGATGCAATTTCAAATTAGTTTCACTAAACAATGTATTATGTAGCCAATTCCAGTAAGGTAGCCAAAAATATGTATTTGACATTACAAGAATTTCTTTCCCGATGCGGCCAAAATTTTCAGAATAATCTTAAGAACAGTTCAGAAATAGCAAAAACCTCCAACCAAGGTAAAATCATTCTCAACCAGGAAAGCCAGAGCAAAAATATCTTTTGGGCATCAAACATGAACATGATACAGGAGTAGTTACGGTAAAAATCAAATTCCTGTTATGATACGCGTGTCATTTGTGATTATGGTGTGGTGTGGTATAAGAGGAGCAATAAATGACTAATTCTGTAGATTTTAGTGGTAGACCATTTCATTTCATTGGCATCGGTGGCATAGGTATGTCTGCTCTGGCATACGTTCTTGCAAAGCGTCAATTTCCAGTATCAGGTTCGGATCTTCGTCCGAACCACATTACGCACAAGTTGGAATCTATCGGTGCTCATATTTTTGGTAGACAAGAGGCAAGCAATCTCGAATTCTTTCACCCTTACGTATTAGCTAATCCAGTAGTATTAAATTCACAAGAACAATTACCTACTGCTAATAAGTCAAAACTGCCTCAAGTTATTTGTTCAACAGCAATTAACACTAATAATTTAGAATACAAAGCAGCACTGGAATTAGGTTGTCCAGTTTTACATCGTTCAGATGTACTAGCAGCTTTAATTGCCGATTACTACAGTATTGCAGTGGCAGGAACACACGGCAAAACTACAACTAGTAGTATGATTGGCTATATGCTTCTAGAAGCAGGTCTAGACCCAACGATTTTAGTCGGTGGCGAAGTCAATGCTTGGTCCGGTAATGCTCGATTGGGACAAAGCCAATATTTGGTAGCCGAAGCAGATGAATCAGATGGTTCTCTGGTAAAACATGCTCCCGAAATTGGTATCATCACCAATATTGAACTCGATCACCCTGACCACTACGATACATTAGAAGAAGTCATTGACACCTTCCAGACATTTGCTAAGGGTTGTAAAACGTTAATAGGTAGCATTGACTGTGCGACAGTACGCGATCGCTTGCAACCCACAATCAGCTACAGCTTACACTCAGATACCGACGCTGATTACACCGTCACTAATATTGATTATCGTGCTGATGGTACTACGGCTTTGGTTTGGGAAAGAGGCAAAGCTTTGGGCGTGTTGACGTTGCGGTTGCTCAGTCGGCACAATCTCAGCAATGCCCTAGCCGCAGTAGCTGTTGGTCGTGCTTTGGGTTTAGAATTTGGAGCAATTGCCAAAGGTATCGCCACTTTTGAAGGAGCAAGACGACGCTTTGAGTTCCGAGGTGAAGTCAATGGCATTACCTTTATTGATGACTATGCTCATCATCCTAGCGAGATTCGCGTTACTCTCGCCGCAGCCCGGTTACAGGCAAGACCAGGGCAAAGAGTGGTTGCTATCTTTCAACCCCATCGCTATAGCCGTACACTGACCTTTTTAGAAGAATTTGCCGAGTCCTTTACCCATGCTGATTTGGTTGTGCTGACTGATATTTACAGTGCAGGCGAACCTAATTTAGGGCAAATTAGTGGTGAATGTCTAACGGCGGAAATTGCTAAACAGCATTCGCAGGTAGTTTATCAACCAACTTTACCCGCAGTGTATGAGTACTTGCTAGAAACACTACGCCCAGGAGACTTGGCACTGTTTTTAGGGGCTGGAAATTTGAACCAGGTGATTCCTGAAATAATTACGACACTTTGTGAGCCGGCTAAAGCCACATCTTAAGTGGAGACTTTGCGAAGTTTTATTTCCGAGCAAAGCGCCTCTCTAACAACGGTTTCATCTGTGAATTCAATTACCGTATCTTTGCGGTAAATTAATGTAAAAATTTTACCAAAACAAAGTAAAGATGACCATTTCCCAGGCAGCTGGAAACGTCTGCACAGTTTCTGCTT
>CAXUOL010000768.1:0-3570 GCA_964252435.1 uncultured Nostoc sp. | reverse complement strand
ATTTAATAAACTTCATCATGGCTGCCAATATCAATCAATAAAATAACCATTTCTAACAACTTCTCATCCTCAGACAAATTAAAGATAATTCTACAATCATAAGCAACAGAACAAGACCACAACCCCACTAAATTTCCTGTTAACTTATGAGACTTTAAAGACGGTGTAAATGGATCATCTGCCAAAAGCCTTAATACCTTAACAATTTGATTCTTTAATTGCGGGTTTTTCTTTGTAATCTTCCTAAAAGACCGCTTAAATCCACTACTCCAGACAACTTCCATCATCATCTCCTAGTAAATCAGCGATCAAATCATCAACGTTTCCCCTATGAGCTGTCCCATCCTTAAAAGCCTGCATCACTTCCTGAGCATTAGCCAAAATTTCAACCCGCCGATTCTCAATTCGTTGCTGGCGAAGAAACTCAAATAAATACTCTCGATCTTCTGTGGGCAAACTTTCAATAGAATTAATAATTTCTTGTAAAGTCATCATAGAACCTTCCAATTAAGTAAACTCTACCTTTACTAACTCTATTTTAATCTCTATTTCCATTGCCTCAGTCTCTTACATTTAGCCAATTTCCGCAAAAATATGATACAATATCGGGCGCAGTGAGGGCAAATGTTTCTGGAGGGCAGAAGCAGCGATTAGCGATCGCTAACAAAATGCTGTACCAAATAGCTTAAAAAGGTCAATTGGCACAGCAGTAGCGTACTGCATACGACTTTTTCGTGAGCAACTACATTTTTATTTTTCAATCTATTGTACAGTAAGGGTTTTAGCAGTTATGTGGCAGTAAATGTCAGCTTCAGTGATTTTACTCCCTAGTAGGCTTTGATAAAGCAGGGTGGTTTCATACAAAGAAAGAAAAAACCTTTTGGATTTGATTGGAAGACAGCACGTTGAGCTTGAGGGATAGTACGAAAACCGAGAAATCTGGCAAGAGTGATGAACTGCAATAATTTGAATGCTAAAGGCAGTTTTTTTTAAAGTGAGATAGACTTTGCGGATGTTGTTTGGTGCTTTGAGGACGAGGCACTTTTAACTTCGCACCCAACGAAAAGCGAACAATTTCATAGACTGTTTTGTAGGCAAGTGAAAGCCCTAATTCGCTCTTGAGCCATTGTTGAATTTGTCCATAGCTAGTAAACAGGTTTGACGTAGTTTGGCGCATCTTCATACAGAATTGGTATCACACTTATTTTCTTAAGATTTTCACCTGGTCGAGTGTGCTATTCGCTTCAAAAGCTTCAATATACGCTATACGCTATAGCCTGTGGGTTTCCTCCTACCCTCTGTCTCCTGAAAAATTGCTTGAGTTAGACATTTCCTAAATGCTAACGTCTACAAGGTGACACAGGATTTGGAGTGTTTTTTTTAACTATGAACCATAGACACAAAGTAGCTTTTAGCTTGACATCGTTGATCGGTTTCAATTTAATATCTAGCTTAGTTGTATTTGATGAGGCGATGGCTGCGCCAACGTCTCCGACGAACGCCGCACCACCAAGAACCCCAGATAAAACTGTAAATTGCGAGATTTTAGTTGTGGGTGGTGGACTTTCTGGTATAGCCACAGCTTACGAGGGCTTGCTAGCAGGGCGAACAGTTTGTCTCACAGAAATTACTGACTGGCTGGGAGGACAAATTTCTGCTCAAGGGACATCTGCGTTAGATGAACGCCCAACTCAACGAGCTCTCAAATTCTATTCTCGCGGCTATCTAGAATTGCGAAACCGCATTGGGCGTAAATACGGTAAGCTTAACCCCGGTGACTGCTGGGTAAGTGAATCGTGTTTTCTTCCCCACGATGCTCACACAATTTTGACCCAGATGCTTAAAGATGCCGAAAAGCAGGGCAAAGGGAAGTTGCAATGGTTTCCCAACACAGTAATTAAGGATTTGGAAATCGCTGCTGATGGCAAAATAATTAATAGTGCGATCGCAATTCAACATCAACCACCAAAAGGCGCACCACCTCTCAATACTTTTACGCTATCTCAAAGTATTGAAGATGCCTATCGCTACGAAAACTCGTCTCGGTTTACTAAAACGATTGTCCGTTTCATCCCCAAAGCAACAAAAGAGGATGCTTCTAAATGGTATGTCGTAGACGCTAGCGAAACTGGAGAAATCATCGCCCTTGCTGATGTCCCTTACCGATTAGGTATTGATGCCCGTTCTTACCTAGAACCTTCTGCTTCCAGTGCCAATAACGACCCCTATTGCCCTCAAGGCTTTACCTACACCTTTGCAATGGAGGCCACCAAGGAACCGCAACCACAGACAATGCCTGCATTTTATTCACGATATGCGCCATATTTCAGCTATGAATTGAAGCGACTAGCTAACTTTGATTTAGTTTTTACCTATCGTCGCATTTGGAGTCCAGACAAAGGGAAACCAGCAAAATTTGGCGGTGTAAGTTTTACTGCGGCTACACCAGGGGATATCTCGATGCAAAACTGGACTTGGGGTAACGACTACCGCCCCGGAACTGGTCAGGATAACCTAATTTATACCCGCCAACAGTTACAAGCTACTGGACAGTTAGAGCCGGGGGGTTGGATGGGAGGACTGCGGACAGAAACCCTCCGCAACGCTGAGGAAAATGCCTTATCTTTCTATTATTGGTTGGTAGCTGGGACTACAGATTCTCAACTAGGGGATGGTGTCAAGCAGCCGCAAACTAATAACCGCTTTGTTTCCGGTTTAAATTCACCAATGGGAACAATACATGGCTTATCAAAATATCCCTATATGCGAGAAGGACGGCGGATCATTGGCCGCCCCAGTTGGGGACAATCCGAAGGCTTTAGTATTGGGGAAATTGATATTTCCCGCCGAGACTATAATGATGAGTATTACTCAAAGACTCTGCCAGCAGATATGTATCGTCGGCTACGAGCAGCAGTTGCAGGTTTAGAAGCAATATCAGTAATTGACGGTAAAGTTCCACCAGATAAAGCAATGCGACGGACTCGTTCTACCATCTTTCCCGATGCTGTGGGTATTGGTCACTACGCTATAGATTTCCATCCTTGCATGGTAAATAGTCCCCCAGAAGCCCCTGGTAACACAGAACGTCCAGGCGAAAGACGTGGTGCTGGTCAAGCCTATCCCTTCCAAATTGCTTTGAGGGCGATGATTCCCCAGAAAATCGACAATTTGCTCGTAGGTGGCAAAAGTATTGCTACTAGTCACATTGCTGCTGCTGCCTATCGGGTACACTCCTTTGAATGGTCATCTGGCGCAGCTGCGGGAACTGTTGCTAGTTTTGCACTCAAAAATGCGATTGCACCTTACCAACTAGTTGATGACTTACCCAAACAAGAGCCACAACTAGAAGCACTCAAACGGCTTTTGCAACAAAATGGCAACCCTACCGCCTTCCCAGATACATCTATTTTTAACGAAAACTGGGATAATTGGAAATAGGGCATTGGGCATTGGGCATTGGGCATTGGGCATTGGGCATTGAATTCTTCCAAATACAAAATACCTAACTCCTAACTCCTAATATCAAGTTTGAATGATTACTTGTAATAAAATCTATCAATGTAGGTT
>CAXUOL010000767.1:0-3586 GCA_964252435.1 uncultured Nostoc sp. | reverse complement strand
GTGTGGGGTGTAGGGGAAAGCCAGATTTTCATGCTTGGCGGTGAAATTTTTTCATCGGGACTGCCTCCTGCCTCTACCCTACTAAGGTTATATTCGCAGACTTAATGAGATGAGAATGTTACAAGATATGAGTTAAGCTAAAGTGCGTCAATGGGTGAGCAGTGAAGATAATGCTTTGGATTAGAGGATGAATCAGTATTTTGCAACGGTTGCTCGCGGATTAGAAACCCTCGCGGCTCAGGAGTTAGAGCAACTGGGTGCCCATTCCGTAGAGCCTGGGTTTTGCGGTGTAGGTTTTGAGGGCGATCGCACCCTACTTTATCGCGTCAACCTCTGGGCTAGGCTACCGTTCCGAATCTTGGTAAATATTCATGAGTTTCCTTGCCTTGATGCCAAGGATCTCTATCGCGGTATCCAGACTATCGATTGGCAAAACTATTTGACGCCAGACATGACGCTGGCGGTGAATACCACCGGCAAAAACGATCGCCTCAACCACAGCCACTTCACATCTCTCCAGATCAAAAATGCGATCGTTGACCAGCAGAAAGAAAATCTGGGCGAACGTTCAAATGTAGAGCTTCATGAACCAGATGTGCGGATTAATGTTCATATTGAACGCGATTTTTGTACCGTTAAACTTGACAGTTCTGGAAATAGTTTGCATCGCCGAGGCTACCGCCCTGCGGTTGGATCAGCCCCTCTCAAGGAATCTCTAGCTGCTGCCCTGATTCAACTTTCAAGTTGGCAGCCAAACCAAATGTTTTATGACCCTCTCTGTGGATCTGGCACTTTACCCTTGGAAGCTAGCTTAAAGGCACTGAATATAGCACCAGGGCTGTTTCGTGAATCTTTTGGATTTGAAACTTGGCTCGATTTTGATTTGTCCCTTTTAGAAAAGCTGCTGCAAGAAGCTAAGGACAGCCAACTGAATACCCTAACCGCGCCTATTTGGGGAAGCGATCGCGATGAAAATATAATCGAGCAAGCGATTAACAATGCTCAAAACTGCGGCGTTGATAATCATGTATGGTTTTCTCAAATGGAGCTTGCTGATGTTGTCGCCCCCGCAGACAGTGGGGTTTTATTCTGCAATCCACCCTATGGCGAACGGCTGGGGCGAGATAGTGATTTAGGGGCGTTCTATAAACTTTTGGGCGATGTCTTGAAACAACGCTTCAAAGGCTGGACTGCATTTGTCTTGAGTGGCAACAAGGAATTGTCTCAATCGATTGGACTAAAATCATCCCAGCGAATTGCGGTATACAACGGAACGTTGCCCTGTCAGTTAATGAAATATGAGTTGTACTAAGTTGTTCTTCAAGAACTTTAGACTACTTCCCATTTTTCTCATCTAGTGCCTTCTGAATAGCTTCTCTACAAAATTCGGGCGGGTCGTCTTGTTTTTGTATCTCTTCCTTCATTTCCTTGGTAACTCTCAGGTTGACTTGCTCAGTCAGTGGCTTTTCTCTCTCTGACTTCATTGGTTGTAAGTTTTCTGGTTTACCTTTAGGATTGGGCATTATTGAGAAATATAAATAAAGCTTGAGTGACTTGCTAGCAAGAGATTAGAGTGTTTAATCGGTAGGCAATTAACCCTGAGAAAGTTGCTACCTACCGATACCACTTTTACAAATGGGTAATTCTATTTTATCTTCAGGGAGCAGGAGCGGTTAATCAACCTCTACAGGGCTAAACACAAGCTGGAAGAGGTAATGGAACTGCTAGGGAAATAGATATCAGGGATTAGATGTCAGTTTACCTGGGGGGCAATCAAGTCTCCCTTTTTTCTTGGGGCAGCGCCGACACTTCCATCTATACACACAATCGGAAACAAGTTATGTTACCTTAAATTGATGTCATTTTGCAGGTAGAGGTATCCTCAAATTTCTTCAAGAACTTCTTAGAGAACTTTGGCATATAAGATAAAGGAGTACTCCCTTCCCTAAAAGGGTGAGCATTGATTGAGCATGGTTATTGAGTAGTCATTTATACCTGACATTGCTCCCAAAGTACTCAAAATAGGTTATTTGAGCATTAGATGAGCATTTTTAAAGAATGAGAAGCTGAAACGCTTGCTAAACGGAATCTTTTTTCTTGCACTACTGGATGATTGCACCGCCGTACCAATTGTTCATCGTGGGTGGTGACAATTACCGTAGCCCCAAAGGAATTTAACTTCTGGAGAATCTGGATCACTTGCCAGGAATTATCTGGATCGAGATTTCCAGTCGGCTCATCGGCCAACAGTAGGGGTGGTGTACCAACGATCGCACGGGCAATACTCACCCGCTGTTGCTCTCCTCCAGATAGTTGATCTGGAAAGCAGTCAGCTTTACTCAGCAAACCTACCAGCTTTAAGGTCGGTTCTAAACGCCGTTGAATTTCTTTACGGGTATACCCTTGAGCTTGCAGCACAAAAGTGACATTTTCTGCTACTGTTCGTTGGGTAATCAGTTTGTAGTCTTGAAACACAATGCCAATTCGTCGCCGCAATAATGACAAGCGATCGCCCCGCAAATCCGCTACATTACATTCATCAACAATTACTTTTCCCTGTGTAGGCAACTCCTGGCCATACATCAGTTTCAAGAGTGTTGATTTTCCAGAACCACTTGGCCCCGTGATAAACAGAAATTCTCCCTTTTTTACCTCAAGGTTTGCATTCAATAAGGCGTGAGTGCCGTTAGCATAAGTCTTGCTTACAGATTGCAATTGTACCTTTGTAGTAGTATTGCTACCGTGCTGTTGAGTTTCACAGTCCTCTCCACGAACGGATTTATCTGTCTTAACTTGAGTTGTTAATACTGGCATCGTTAAATTTTCCTTATACCCACAACTAAACAGTTTGCCTGCTTAGATGTGACATTCTCCCCAAAATAAGGATTCCCAGGTTTCGCCTGGGAATTTAAAATTCAACAAAAAAAATTTTAAATTTTTTCAAGACTTTAATACTAACTAAGTAAGAACACTCAGAACTCAGAACTCAGAACTCAGAACTCAGAACTCAGAACTCAGCACTCAGAACTCAGAACTCAGCATTCAGAACTCAGAACTCATACCCTTTCTTTGTGAAGCTGCGCCAAATCTCTTTCTTAATTTCTTATTTCTTGGCGTACTTGGCGTACTTGGCGGTTCGTTCTTTATTTCTTGTATAACAGTCGAAGCATAGGTTAGGACTATGTTGGTTGCTCAAACCTTTGATAACACTGAGTTTCTACTCAGCACTCAGCACTCAGCACTCAGCACTTTGCTATACTATGGACGCATCTTCATACAGAATTGGTATCACAACTCAGCACGGGCTAAACGCCCCGCTGACGCTAATAGCACTCAAAACTCAGCACTCTTAACTAATTGCACCCCTTGCTGTCAAACGATAAACAAACGCTTTCACCGCAAACGCTGGCAAAGCCAACATCCGCCGCCAGCGCCAAGGTTCTTGATAAAGGCGATACAACCATTCCAAATTATTATTTCCTAACCAGGCGGGAGCGCGAGTTTTAGTTCCCGACCAAATATCAAAACTGCCACCAACGCCAATCCAAATTGCTTGGGGACACAAATGGCGGTTTTCGGCAATCCA
>CAXUOL010000766.1:0-3591 GCA_964252435.1 uncultured Nostoc sp. | reverse complement strand
ACTTTCCAAAACATCAAAGATGTGATTCCAGGGAACAATGCTGGTAGTAAACTCAACTTTATCGGCGAAAGCTTTGACTCAGTTAAAGGTTGGATGAGTGGGTTAGTTAGCGCCAATAATTTAACGCCACAAAAGGTTGTCCACAACTTGCAAAGTTTTACCGATATTGCTGATGACAAGTTAGATTACCTTGCGGCGTTCCTGGATGTAGCAACAAATTATTATGAACACACAGGTACACAAACTTTGGCACATCGCTTGATTGAACGCGCGGTAGCTGAGATTTAGCTTGATGGGTGATTGAAGAAGGTTATAGGTTACAGGTTACAGGGGGAGAGATTATTCTCTATTACCTTTAACCTGTAAACTTTGTCCTAACCCAATTTCTATTGGGGTAAATGCAAATCTGCTGCGATCGCATCCAAGTAAGGTTGAAAAATAGCCAAGTTTTCTAGTTGATCAAACTTACCTGTTTGCGTACCTGTGTCAAATGCAGTGGTAATTACGTAAAGTTTACTGCCATCAAAGGCAACATGACCGATATGTTGCTCTTGTACTCCACCTTGTTGCTTAAGTCCGGCGAACCCATAGCGAATTCCCTGAAGCTTACCAATGGGTACTGGTTGCGGTGGGTAGGCTGAGAAAATAATCTCTTTTCCATATTCACCCTGACGATCTTTGGCAAATGCTGCGTAGTGGTCTACAACCCAAGTCTTAAGTACTGGTAATAACTGGGTTTGGTAGTTGGAACTTTGGTAGTCTATTAGAGAAGCAGTTGGAATACTAGCTGCTAAGAGTTTCTTTCGGAAATCCTCATTGTTTGCTAGTGGATAAATGTTAATCTCAACTGTACCCAAACGTTTTCCTTTGGAGGAGACACACAACAGGGGTGCATTTCCTTCACAGGGAGCAACTTGCCAGTTAGTTGGAGCAGCAGTATTTCCCAGAATTTTCTGCCAGATATTTCCCTGATTAGAGTTGGGAAGTTTTGCAACGGTAGGAGTTTTTACTACTTTGGGTGGAGAAAATTGGGGTAGAACAAATTTGGCTCCCACTGGTATTGACACCAGCAAAATAGAGCCTAGTAATAAATGATAAAGTCGTAACATTTTTTCAAAATCCAGAGCCAGAGATTGCAGACTAACGATATCTACAATACTTTATGGATACAGAGGAAGAATACATTTATATTGCTGCGAGTTCCGTAAATAGAACTCAACAAACTATAGCGCTTCTTTGTGGAATCAGGTAAGCTAATACGCATTTAACTTGCATATTGTTGATTTTGGAGAAAAAGCGTCAATCCTTCTCCCCTGCTCCTCTGCCCCTCTGCTCCCCTGCTGTCTAAATGTGTAAATTAGGTGTTTAAGAGCTTACAAGTGAGGGGCGCATATAACAAGTCCTAAATCGTTTGTGAAATATTTTTGGAGTTGGCTGTTATTAATCATTAGTCATTTGTCCTTCGTAATCACAAATGACGAATGACTTATCACCAAGGACGACCATAACAAAAATTTTCACAATCTCATTTAGGATTGCATAGTTACGCAATTGAATACATGTATAGTTAGTAGAGCCGAAAGCCAATACAGCGTTACTACGAACAGTGTTGTTTATTGATTGATGTGTACCTAATTACTTGTGGCTTGCCAGTAGTATGGCAACTATGAAGAGATACTGGCTGGATGTCAAATCGAAGGGCAAATTTGCTTGGACTTTTAATTGAAGCGAGAACGTTGTTGACGACGTTGTTTGTGCCTAGCAATTGCTTTACGCTTCTCTTTTTCTATCGGTGTCTCAAAGTGACGCTTTTTTCTCATATCTTGGAAAATTCCTGCTTTAGAAACTTCCCGTTTAAATCTTCTCAAGGCTGATTCAATACCTTCATTCTCCCCTAAAACTACTTGTGTCATTCTCATTCCTCCTTAATATGGATGAATAGTTAAAGACTAGATACCAAATAAAATATTCCAGCAGAATCGAGCCTTTGGCTTTATCTGCTGGAGACTCTAAATGTGAAATTTTCAGGAATTGACTTAGTAGCGATTATTATTGTTGCGGCGGGCATTATTACCGCCACCCCAGCTACCACGAGAGGAGTTGCTTCTTTCCTCACGAGGTTTAGCTTTGTTCACTTTCAAATCACGTCCCATCCATTCAGCACCATCAAGTGCGTCAATGGCAGCTTGTTCTTGTGTGTCTGATTCCATTTCCACAAAAGCGAACCCACGTGGCCGGCCTGTTTCCCGATCTGTGGGTAGTTGAACACGGTTTACTGTTCCGTATTCTGCAAAAGCCTGCTTTAGGTCATCTTCTGTAACCTGATAGGACAGGTTTCCGACGTAAATTGACATAGAAATCTCCGAATTCAGGGAGTGTAGAGAGTTAAATTCGGAGAGAAGGTTTTTAGAAATCAAAACGAGTTACTCAACCGAAAATAATCTTTATGTCCATGAGTGTAGCACAGCCTTCAGCCTTTGAATATCGTCTGATAGTGAATTTTATTCACAAATAAAACCTTTGGGGCAGGCTTGCAGACCTCCCAACAACGGGCTTTTTTTGCTTGTACTATAAAAATTACACTTTTAACAGGAAATCGGAGTTAACTAGCGATCGCCCAGATATTTAGTGTTTTTAAAATTAAGCCGTGGACTAAGGGGTAAAGATTATTATCAGTAATGGGATTAATCATACCACGATCAACTGTCTTAAAAGCAAATTAATGTAAATTAAAAAATATTTATCCTCAAGTCCATTAGCTATGGTCAAACTGCGCTAGAATACCCTCTGCTTTCTTACATAGTACTTCGTGATATTCACCATTACTAGCTAGCAAACCTCCCCATTGATTGATATCACCAGTGTTATACTGCAACGGAGTGCCATCGAAGTGGGTAAATTTACCACCGGCTTCTGTTACAATCAATTCTGGAGCGGCTATATCCCAGTCTTTGGGCGCAGACTTGCCGGAAAGGGAAATGTAGATATCTGCCTGTTGTTCGACAATGGTGGCGATTTTGCAGCCGACACTACCCACAGATTTCTGGTTTTGACAGGGTAAATTGTGTAGCAAGCGATCTAACCGTTGGTTGCGGTGAGAGCGACTAACGACTAAGGTTAAATCCTCAATTTGTTTACCTAACGACACTTGTAAAGGAACAGATCCGTCACGGGTTTCTACAAATGTACCCCCACCTTTGGTAGCGTAATATAACTTTTGAGCCTCTGGTACTGCCACCACTGCCAACACTGGGCGTGTTTCCTTGACTAAAGCAATGTGAACTGCATAGTCGCCAGTTTTTTCGATAAAGTCTCGTGTACCATCCAAAGGGTCAATTATCCATACCCAAGGGGCAGAAGGCTGACTACTACTTGGAGATTGATAAGTTTCTTCGCTAATATAAGCAAAATCTTCGTTACCTAAAGTTGCTTGTAGCCTCTGCAAAATGTATTGACTCACAGCGACATCAGCAACAGTTACAGGCTCATTCTGCTTATATTGGACTTCTAAATTAGGGTCTTTTGCTGTACCGTGGTAATACGATCGCAGTATATCTGCTGCGCCCCAACCTACCTCACGAGCGATCGCTA
>CAXUOL010000765.1:0-3593 GCA_964252435.1 uncultured Nostoc sp. | reverse complement strand
GATGTTTGAAAAGTCATGATTGATGTATCAAATATTTTTTACCCCACCCTAACCCTCCCCGATATATTGGGGAGCCACTGCGTTGGGCGGGCAATGCCCGACTTGAAGCATGTGGCGTGAGGGAACCGGATTTTCTTATTTCCCCCCTTTATAAGGGGGGACT
This sequence comes from uncultured Nostoc sp., assembly GCA_964252435.1. Classification (GTDB taxonomy): domain Bacteria; phylum Cyanobacteriota; class Cyanobacteriia; order Cyanobacteriales; family Nostocaceae; genus Nostoc. Next base: position 3,430 of record CAXUOL010000765.1, on the reverse strand, counting down.
AAGGGGGGTAATAATTCGATAAAAATTACAACATATCACTTTTCAAACAACCTCTAAAGAGCCTGTTACAGAATCTGGTACACAGACAAGTGTAATCAAGTAAATGTGAATATGGATGAGGTTTAGTAATCTTTGCAGGAGTTATACCAATTCTATATAAAGATGCGCCAAATTATATAAGAAACGAACCGCAAAGGGCGCAAAGGACACAAAGGAAGAAAGAAAATTTGGCGCAGCCTCACAAAGAAATGGTATTACGAACAAAAATATCCCCGACTTCTTGAATAAGTCAGGGATCTGAAGCTGTCGAAATTAGAATGAATATGTGTGGAAGAGTTAATTGAATACTTGGTTGTCGGAAGCACTGAGGAATTTTCACTGACAAACAGTTGATCAATTCGGAGAACACTTGGCACAAAAATCAGGACTGAATTTACAAAATTGGCTACCTGTCAATTGATAAGCTGTACAATAAGGAAAACTTGTAAGTTCAATTTTGGCTGCTTGTAATTTGGAACCATTTGCCAACGCTTCAGTAAGTTTGGTTTTATTAGCCAAAAGGATAGCTAAAATCTTCGGTAACGCTATGCAAGCAGCAATATTGAGCAGCGTTAGCATTATGGCGTCTATAAAATTCATAGGTAATCATCTCCTGTGAAACATAGGCGTAGGCGTAGCCCGCACTTCGGCTGCGCTCAGTGACCGCCGTAGACATCGCTGTTCTTAGATGCAAACACAATCATTGCTTGCACTCTATGTAAATTAACTTTAACATAAATTTTTGTAAATATAAACGTGGAATTCCTGGAATGATCGTACACAGAAGGATATGTGGATAATAAGGATGGATATTGTAGCGTAATAACAAAATAAGCTGGAAAACGATCAGTTTAAAATCTTTAAGTAAGGTGTTATGTCAACAACCCAAACCGCGTCTTCTTTTTTATCTAACATCAGTGAGCGAGAACGGCAGGCATTAAAGCGGTTGGTAGATTACACAAATGTGGAATCGCTACCAGAAATTTGGCCTTTGGCAGCTCAACGATTTGGTGATATTGTCGCCCTCCGCAATCCTCACTTCTTACCAGAAGTAGTGATTACTTATACCCAATTGGCAGAGCAAATGCAACTATTTGCTGCTGGCTTACAGGCGTTAGGAGTAAAGGTAGGCGATCGCATTTCTCTAATTGCTGACAACAGTCCTCGCTGGTTTATTGCCGATCAAGGCATAATGACTGCTGGAGGCGTTGATGCGGTGCGTAGTTCCCAAGCCGAAAAAGAAGAATTGCTGTTTATTATCACTAATAGCGGCAGTACAGCGATCGTCGTAGAGGATTTAAAAACACTTAAAAAACTACAAGACCGCCTCAAAGATTTACCAATTCAAGTGGTCATCTTACTTTCGGATGAAGCACCACCAACAGACGAAACCCTAAAGGTACTCAACTTTTCGCAGTTGCTCGAAATTGGGAAAAGTTATAATTTTGTACCAGTCAAGCAAAATCGTGACGCTCTGGCAACCCTAATTTATACCTCTGGCACTACGGGTAAACCCAAGGGTGTAATGCTGTCTTATAGTAACTTGATGCACCAAGTAACAACCTTTGGGACAGTATTGCAGCCAAACGTGGGCGATATCGTTCTCAGTATCTTGCCTTCGTGGCACAGCTACGAACGAACTGTTGAATACTACCTACTATCTCAAGGTTGTACGCAAGTTTATACTAATTTGCGCTCTGTAAAAGGGGATTTGAGACAATTTAAACCCAATTACATGGTAGGTGTACCCCGCCTGTGGGAATCAATTTATGAAGGAGTGCAAAAGCAGTTCCGGGAACAACCAGCGAATAAGCAACGCCTAATTAACTTTTTATTGGGCATTAGCGAGAAATATATCAAAGCACGGCGAGTTGCTCAAGGGTTAAGCTTAAATAATCTTCATGCTTCAGGTAGCGAACAATTAGCAGCTAGGATACAAGCATCAGCTTTGTTACCCCTCCATGCCTTGGGAGAACGACTGGTTTACGCCAAAGTTCGGGAAGCCACAGGAGGACAAGTTAAGCAGATGATTAGCGGTGGTGGTGCGCTTCCCAGACACATAGATAATTTCTTTGAAATTATTGGTGTGCAGATTTTGCAAGGCTATGGCTTGACAGAAACTTCTCCTGTTACTCATGTGCGGCGTCCTTGGCGAAATTTGATTGGCGCATCAGGGCAACCACTTCCGGCAACAGAAGCTAAAATCGTCGATCCTGAGACAAAAGCGCCTTTACCAATAGAGAAGCGAGGCTTAGTATTGTTGAGAGGCCCGCAGATTATGCAAGGCTATTACCAAAATCCCGAAGCGACAGCGAAAGCAATTGATGCGGAAGGTTGGTTTGATAGCGGCGATTTGGGTTGGCTGACACCACAAGACGACTTAGTGCTGACTGGCAGGGCTAAGGATACGATTGTATTGACTAACGGGGAGAACATCGAGCCGCAGCCAATCGAAGATGCGTGTTTGCGATCGCCATACATCGATCAAATTATGCTCATCGGTCAAGATCAGCGCAGCCTGGGAGCCTTAATTGTCCCCAATGTCGAAGCCTTAGAAAAATGGGCAGCAAGTCAGAATCTAACGCTGGATACGCCCAACGATCAAGTGACTTCCTCAGATAGTCAAAAAATTGACTTGGAGAGTAGAATGATCCAGGATTTATTTCGCCAAGAATTGAATCGGGAAGTCCAAAATCGTCCAGGCTATCGACCGGATGACCGCATCGGAACGTTTAAACTTATCCTGGAACCGTTTTCCATCGAAAATGGCTTGATGACACAAACACTAAAAGTTCGCCGACATATCGTCACGGAACGCTATCGCGATATTATTGACGGCATGTTTGCCTGATCATTCCACCTGCTAACTGTAAAGAGTGAACGTGAAATATTTATGGATGTCTCCAAATCTAATTTGCTTCTGAAACGCGTCGTTAACGTCAAAGTCATTGTGACTCCCCTCTGGAAAGAGGAAGTACAACAGCAGCTGCAAACCCAGATCAATCAACTCGATCAGCAACTGCAACAGCTAGACGTAGAAGGACAAAGAGCGATCGCGGCAATTCAAAAGCAGAGTCTGCAACCACCTGGTCCCCAGACCCTCCAACAAATTGACAATATCCAACTCCAAGTTAATCAAAAGAAAAGTGAATTTTTGGAGCAAAAAAACCAGTTGCTGCAAAACCTCCAGCAAGTGCAGTTTCTCCAGCAAGATCAGGAAGTCAACCAATTCCAAATGGAAGGCTTTTTCCGGGTAGAAACCGGTGATAACCTGATTAGCAAAATGCAGGTCGAAATCGTTCTGCGCGATGGCGTTGTAGAAGAAATTCGCGGCGACATTTAGAAAGTTATGAGTTATGAGTTATGAGTTATGAGTTATGAGTTATGAGTT
>CAXUOL010000764.1:0-3594 GCA_964252435.1 uncultured Nostoc sp. | reverse complement strand
GGCATCATTAATTTAGCTCATGGCGCGATTTTTACCTTGGGTGCATATTTCACTTATGCACTTATGGGTGGGAATTTTGGATTTAATGGCTTGCTGGCTAATGCAGCCTTACCGATAAAATTACCATTTGCTATAGCCTTGATTTTAGGAAGCACCTTGGCGGGATTGGTAGGGGTAGTGATGGAACGTGTTGCTTTTCAACCTTTGCGCCGTCAAGGATCTGATCCTTTGCTAACTGTTGTTTCCAGCTTGGGGGTAGCAGTGGTAATTGTGAATTTAATCCAGTATTTAATCGGCGCGGAAAGTTACACGTATCCTGCAAATACTTATGGTAATTTGCCTCCTGCAATTAACTTTGGTAGTCCAGAAAACCCAATTCCGATTCGCAGTGTTCAGGTGGTAATTTTTACTGTATCAGTGGTGATTGTGGCAATTCTTACCTATTTTATCAATCGAACTAAATATGGTAAGGCAATGCAAGCGATCGCAGAAGATCCAACTACAGCTAGTTTATTAGGAATTAATAGCGATCGCTTTATCATCCTAACATTCTTCATCAGCAGTTTTTTAGCAGGATTAGCAGGAACTTTAGTCGCCTCTAGTGTTAGTATTGCAGGGCCATATTTCGGCATTGCTTTTGGATTGCGGGGTTTAGCGGTAATTGTCTTAGGTGGTTTAGGTAGTATTCCTGGTGCAGTGGTGGGAGGCTTAGTAATTGGATTAGTGGAGGCGTTTGTACCCGCCGAATACTCTGGATATAAAGACGCAGTAGCGTTTGCAATTTTGTTTATCATGCTATTAGTTAGACCCCAAGGTTTGCTAGGACGGCGGTTTATTCAGAAAGTTTAAAGAGACGTAACGCCATGAAAACATACACTAAACAAAAGTTAACTTTTGACCAATTTTTAGAACAGTGTCCAGAAGAAGGTTTATATGAACTTGTAGATGGAGAAATTGTAGAAGTGCGTGCAACCAGAAATCATGATGATGTCGCTGACTTTACGGCTGACTCTTTCAAAGATGAAATTAAACGTCTAAATCTGAATTACGTAGTAAAAAACACAGCAGTCTTTAAAACTATAACTGCCAATGGCATAGAACAAGGGCGCAAGCCTGATGTAAGTGTCATAGATAAAGATAAATGGCGCTCAAATCGTTCTGCTTATGCTGCACTTGAAGAACCCATCCAATTAGCTATAGAAGTGACATCAACTAATTGGGAAGATGATTACATTGATAAATTAGATGAATATCAACGCTTAGGTATTACAGAATATTGGATTGTAGATTATTTGGCAATTGGGCTAAGAGAGTATTTGGGAAATCCAAAAGTTCCGGCTGTGTTTGTTTTTCTATTAGATGCTGAAGGGAAATATCAACGTACACAGTTTAGAGGTTCAGAACGGATTGTGTCACGAACTTTTCCTGAACTGGCGCTGACAGCAGAGCAAATATTAACAGCTTAATATTTTAGAAAACCAATAGTCTAATTAAGCTTAATCAAATTGTATTAAAATGACTGATTTTTTCGCTACTTACGCTTCTTTAATTGTCTCTATGGTATTGGGGGCATTATTAGGGTTATCACTCTACTTACCGCTAATGACAGGACAATTGTCTTTAGCTAGTCCCGGATTTTATGCTTTAGGTGGATATATTGCAGCAATTTTATCCACCAAAGTTTTGACATCTAGCAGTAGTTTATTCCCCATTCCATTGTTGTTATTGGAGATGTTAATTGCGGGTGTAATTTCTGGTTTATTGGGTATAATAGTCGGAATTCCAGCATTACGATTACGAGGAATTTATTTAGCGATCGCAACTATCGCTTTTGTGGAAGTTCTGCGCGTCATCTCCCTGAATCTAGATATTACAGGTGGTGCTGTTGGGATTTTTGGCATTCCTCAACCTTTCCAAACACAACTTGAATATTTATGGATTGCTCTGCCTTTACTATTAATTAGTATGGTGCTACTTTATCGTTTAGAACGTATCCGCGTCGGAAGGGCTTTTATCGCTATCCGCGAAGATGAATTAGCTGCGGGTGCAATGGGAATCGATCCCACTTATTACAAAGTTTTGGCGTTTACGTTAGGGGCTATGCTTGCAGGGGTTGTAGGTGCAATTAGCGCTCACTTCCTTAATACCTGGAATGCTCGTCAAGGTACTTTTGATGCCAGTATTATATATTTAACTTTTGTTTTAATTGGTGGTTCGAGAACTTTTTTAGGCCCGGTAATTGGAGGTATGGTATTTACAGCCTTACCAGAGATTCTGCGAAGCCTAGCTGATACTGGTGGTTTACCTAATTGGTTAGCACAGTTTTTGCGAGATGGTAGATTAATTATTTTTGGCTTTTTAATAGTAATAGGTACAATCTTTTTTCCCCAAGGGCTAATTACTCCAGATATTTTTCAAAGACGTAAAATCATGAATAAACGAACCGCCAAGGACGCAAAGGACGCAAAGTAAGAAAAGTTTTAGAGAGTTATTGCGTAAGTCATATATTCATAATAATATGCAAAAATGGCACATAGTATTCCAGCAGTTAACAGCAATATTGTCTTAGAAGCAAGAGCATTAACTCGCCGCTTTGGTGGTTTAGTGGCGGTAAATAATGTATCTTTTAGTGTAAATAAACATGAAATTTTTGGACTGATTGGCCCTAATGGTGCTGGCAAAACAACACTATTTAATTTAATTACTGCCTTCATTCCTCTTTCTAGCGGTCAATTAATTTATCAAGGTGCTGGAATTTCCCAACTGCGCCCCCATCAAATTGCTGCTTTAGGTATAGCCCGTACCTTCCAAAATATTCGTTTATTTGGGGAATTATCGGCGTTAGAAAATGTGATCGTCGCCCGACATTTACACACCAAAAGTAATATGATTACAGGAGTTTTGGGATTACCACCAGCACCTAATGAAGAATTGAAAACTAAGCAGAAAGCTTTAGATTTATTGGATTTGGTGGGATTAAGCAATCGCGCTGACGAAAAAGCCAAAAATTTTGCCTACGGCGATCAGCGTCGCTTAGAAATTGCCCGTGCTTTAGCATTACAACCGCAAATCTTACTTCTCGATGAACCTGCGGCGGGAATGAACCCCAACGAAAAGCAGCAATTGAGTGCATTTATTCGCAGCCTTCGCAATGACTTCAATTTGACGATTGTCCTTATAGAACACCATGTACCCTTGGTTATGGGTTTGTGCGATCGCATTGCTGTATTAGATTTTGGTCAATTAATTGCTTTGGGTGAACCATCTGTAGTTAGAAATGATCCGGCTGTAATTGAAGCTTATTTGGGAAATGAATAATATCTGATTATCTATCTTACAATTACAAAACCTGTTGTAATTCCTCAAGATTATTTGCTGTTACAACGTTCCGTAAAATTATCTTCAAACGCTCTATATCATTAATTTCCGTGATTTGTGGCATTAACTGTAACCCGTTGTTGCCAAATTTTAACTCCAAATTAATTTCAATACTAGAAAGTATTCCTCGCAGCTCTCCGCGTGCCTCTCCGCGTGCCTCTCCGCGTGCTTCTCCGCGTGCTTCCCCGCGTGCTTCTCCGCGTGCTTCCCCGCGTG
>CAXUOL010000763.1:0-3598 GCA_964252435.1 uncultured Nostoc sp. | reverse complement strand
GTTCTGGAGTTCGGGTTTCACCTCTTGAACACAATAACTTACCAGATTCAGAAGCTCAAGTAATTCGTGCTTTAGTAGACCGGATTGAAGCCTTGGAAGAACAAATACAAACTCTTCAGCGCACCAATTCTTCAGAAAAAATTCCTGTTTTAGTGGGTTGTTTAGCAGCGAAAGAGGATGAGCTAACCCACGATCCTCGCTGGTGCAACCTTAAGGATAAGACTATCCAGGAATTTCTAGATGGTGCTGGCATTTAAAAAAGTGAGAAGTTAAGAGTGAGGAGTTGAGGAATAAAAATCATAAATGTCAGGTTTGCAGTTTCCAACTCCTAACTCCTGTAGAGATGCGATTAATTGCGTCTTTACTCTAATATTTAAGGATTAATCGCTTGGCTAGACCACTCTTGCTGGTCATCACGGTAGTAAAGCCATCGATTTTGTGGTTCGCCGCGTAATTCTAAATGGTCTACTTGCACCGGATCAAGTAGCAGTAGACAAAAATTAGCCACTGGCTCAACAGGATCGGGTGCTGGTGGCTCAAAGGCTCCTGCTTCTTGGATTCTGGGTTTACCAGGATGCGGCCAAGCAAACTGTAAACGCGCCGCATCACTCAATTCTTGCCACATTGCGATCCGGGCTGGCTGTAGATTGTGGTCAGAATCATCACCGCTTACTAGGGTCAAACAGCCAGTGATGCGGAATTGTTCTCGTGTATTGGGGAAGTACCAGCAAATTTCTGCCCAAGGTTGTAGCTGTATCTGGTCGGCTTTGGCGCTACGGTTATCGGTGATAAATTTTAGCTGGTTTGTATTTTCCAGAAAGCCGCGAAAGACTAGGGTACGATTAGCGGCGCGACCATTCGCTTGTACGGTTGCTAGTTGTAGGTAACGGGCATAAACAAGGCTGCGGTTGCGATGGAGTGCATGAGCGATCGCACCTCGCCAAGGAGCAAGAGACATTATACAATTCTGTTGGTAATCTAGCGCCAGGTATTCCTGAACATACTACCACTTCAATATTCCTGGTTGAGCGCCAGTGATTCCTAAAAGTTATCTAATGCCAAGAAGCTTTAAGATTCCGGTGCTGTAAAATATGCATACATAAATTATTAATATAAATAACACCTGATGAGTTCCTTACCCGCTAATCGTGCTAATACCCTCAAAGCTGCTTTTCGTGTTTGTGATGTAGCTCCTTTAGTGAGTAATAGAGATATTGAACGTTATTATGTTGATTTATCAAAAGTTCGCAAGACAGAGGCAATTAATACTGTTAAAAAACGTTTAGATTTCCTTGAACCCGCAGAATTTTGCAGCCTTCTATTTACTGGGCATCGGGGATGCGGTAAAAGTACAGAATTAAGGAAGATTCAGCAAGAATGGGAATCTACAATATAAGGTCATTTATATAGAAGCCGACGCTGAACTAGATATATTAGACGCGGAATACACAGATTTATACTTGGTAATTATTAAAAAAGTTGCTGATGTCTTATACGCATCGGAATTAAATTTTGATGCACAACTTTTAAATAATTTTGAGTCTTGGTTTCAAGAAGTTACTAAAGAAACGGAGCAAACAGTTGAAAGGTCAGTAAGTATCGGTGCTGAGGCAGAAGCAGGTATCAAGATTCCCTTTCTTTCAAAGCTCTTGGGTAAAATACAAGCTCAAATTAAAGGTGCTGAAAAACAAAGAGAAACGGTTCGTCAGAACTTACAAAAAGATATTGGTCGTTTACAAGCAGATATAAACTTGTTGTTAGGTGATGCTTTTGTCAAGCTTAAATCAAAATACCCAGAATATGAAAAAGGATTTTTAATTATATTTGATAACTTAGACAGGGTACCTCCGAATGTAGCTAAACATTTATTTTGTGATTATGCATTTCAATTACAAAGTCTACATTGTACGATTATCTATACAGCGCCAATTTCTATAGTCTATTCCGAAAATAATTTGGCTAACACTTTCGACACACCCAATATTGTGCCGATGATCAACATATATGAGTTTGAACAAGACAAAAATGAGCTAGATTATAATGATGAGGGGATAACAGCAATTACGAGTTTAATTGAACAAAGAGTTGAAGTAGACGCAGTATTTGAATCGCGTCAACTATTGGTAGATTTAGCCAAAGCAAGCGGCGGTCACATCCGCCAATTGATGCAAATAGCATCAATTGCATTTCTTACAGCAGCAACTCGTGAACATGAGAAAGTTACTGCTGATGATATCACTTATGCAATTAAGCAAGAGCAGTTTAATTTTGAGCGGAGTATATCAACAGAATACTATTCTGCTTTGGCTGCGGTATATATAAACAAGGATGTTTCTAAAGATGAAATCGGCAGGTTAATGCTGTTCAATCTTTGGGTTTTTGAGTATAACGGCAAAAATCGCTGGAATTATGTTAATCCAGTTGTGAGGCAAATCCATGCTTTCCAAGAAGCAGTCAAATCAGCCACAAGTAACCCCTGAGTTAAATTTAGAAAAAGAAACTTTTGTGCAAATAAATCAGCAGTCATTAGCGGAACTGTTAACCTTTATTGACTTTGCTGATACTCAGTTAACGATTGGGTTCGTTGCTGTTAATTTTGCTGAAGATAGAAATACTTTAATTGAAATCCTCAACAACCATTCTCGATGTGATGAGATTCAATTTGAAATTCTCAATTTTGGCGACCCTAATTTGCGTTTTTTAAGGGATGAGATTATTCGTGATTTAAAAGAAATTCATTTAGAACCAGATAAAAAATTAGTTTTGATTGTTATCGGTTTAGAAAAATCTATTGGTTTGTCTGGAGAATATCCTCCTGTACTACAAGACTTGAACTTTGTCCGAGACGCTTTTACTAATAGTGTTCCTCACCCTATACTGATATTTCTGCCAGATCATGCCCTAACCCGTTTGGCAAAATATGCCCCAGATTTTTGGGCATGGAGAAAAGGAGTATTTTATTTTCAAACAGTCCAGTCTACTCAAGAGTTGGCTATTGAAAAAACTATTCAGTCCGAGAGAATATTAGAAAGTTTGGATTTACCAGAAAGGCAAGAGCGCATTGATTTACTTGAGCGCTTGCTAATGGAAGAATCAACTGATGTACGCACTCGCATTACTATTTTAAAAGAGTTAGGGGTTGCTTACAGCAGTATTGGTGAGTCGAAAAAAGCAGAAGATTTTTTGCTAAAAGCTTTGAAGTTGACTGAAGAAGATGAAAATTTAGCAGGAATCAAAGCCAGCGTTCTCCACGCACTAGGAATTATCTACGCCAACAAAGGGGATGTGGATGAAGCGATCGCATTCTACAATCAGTCTTTGGAAATAGAAGAACGCATTGGTAATGTCCAAGGCAAAGCGGCGACGTTGCACCAACTGGCAGGAATCTACGCCAACAAAGGGGATGTGGATGAAGCGATCGCACTCTACAATCAAGCCCTTGAAATTGATGAACGTATTGGAAATGTCCAAGGTAAAGCAATGACTCTGTGGTGGTTAGGACATTTGGCAGAACAGCAGGGTGAGTACACTAAAGCGATATCTTACTGGAGTTTGGACTAAAAGCTCATGCTCAGAAAAAAGTACTTAGAGAATCAGA
>CAXUOL010000762.1:0-3599 GCA_964252435.1 uncultured Nostoc sp. | reverse complement strand
ACTTTGGGATCAAACACAACCAACACCACTTCATTGTGACCGGTTCGCCCACTACATACCTCTTCATAAGTGGGGTTGGGTGTTAACCCAGCAGCGTAACCGACTGCGGTGGTGTAAACTCCTTTAAGTTGCCAGAATTTGCGTTCTGCACCCCAAAAACAGCCCAAGCCAAAGATTGCTTTCTCTAATCCATCGGGAAAAGGAGGTTTTAAAGGATTCTTGTTGACATAATGAGCGGCGGGTACTGACATAGATTGTGCCCTTCCTGACAAAGCTTCTTCAGGTGTGGGCATAACTGCCTTTTTGCCAAATCCGAATAGTGCCATTGATTTTGACTCTGAATATATATCTTTACCTTACTTACTATTGTAAAGATTCTCGCGATCGCTTGGGATTTTCTCAGAGTCCTCACTAGATTGTGTTGACCTTTACAGAAACAGCACTGAAATCAAGCTCTTTCCTTGAGCGCCTGTTTTGCAATCCTACTAACCCTGTCTTCCGAATCACTGCTTAACCGCTCCAAAATTGAAATCGTAGCTACAGCCTCACGAACTTCTGGCTGAGGATGTAAAGATAGCTCCTCAAGCACTACAACCGAAGTATCAACAGCCGAAGCTAATGCAAAATCGTTGTCATCAAGCATAATAAAGATTTTTCTAAATATAGAATGAGTTTTCCCCAAATCTAAGGACACTTTTAGATTAGACTTTTACGAAACTTCATCAATATTAAGAATACTTTTCCAGAAGAACTTGGTGTTAAAAGCTACTCATGGATAAAATACCGAAAATTGACCGTCAAAGGGAGCATCAAGCGAATGAACGTACCTTTCTGGCTTGGCTACGCACTTCTATTGCATTGATTGGCTTTGGTTTTGCGATCGCGCGATTTGGTATATTTCTGCGCCAGTTGAATGTTGCTATTATTCAACAAGAACCTCCGGTAAGGCCATTATCTAATTCGGAAAATTTGGGTGTTGCTTTGGTAATTTTTGGAATTTCCACTATTGCCTTAGCTGCGTGGCGATACAACCAAGTTTTCTGGCAAATTGAACGAGGCGACTATAGACCAAATAGGTTAATTGTTTGGATAATGACTGGAGTAGTAATTATTTTAGGATTTTTCAGTATTCCTTTACTCTTAAGGCGCGATAAAGTACCTTCTCGTTCTCCAGTTCCTATACAACCACAGTCTCGAAATTTGCATTAAATACACTTTTTAGACGATCGCATTTCTTTGTAACTTTTTTGCCGATTCTCAATCAATCTTAGTGAGCGCTCATGTCTGCCCAATTTATAAAGGATACGCTGAAAACCCTGTGGCTTCAGCAAGCGGGATGAAAGCTATTGCGTAGGCTTTAGTCTACCAGTTAACCTCGTTGCTGTGCAATATAGTTAAAAACTATCTCTGTAGAAATTGACTTTGTTGTATTTTTAATTGTAGTATCATCATAGGGCAATAAAAATGCTATCAATCTTGGCTCTCAAAACAATCAAACTTTCGTCCAGATTCCTACTGCAAAATTGAAACAGAGAATGTCTCAATTATGCCAACTATATGGCATAAATTTTGTAGAAACAGAGGAGAGTTACACTAGCCAAAATAGTTTTTTAGATAGCGATAGTCTACCTGTATTTGGCAACAAGCCAGAAGGGTGGAAGTCGTCAGGGAAGCGATTAACCAGAGGTCTTTTTGTCACAGCTAAAAGTATTAAAATAAACGCGTTCTAAATGGTTGCGCGAATATCTTGAGAAAGGTACTAAAGGAACAGCTAAATCTAAATTTAGCCGAGACTTATAGGGGACTTTTGACTGTCCCGCAGAGAGTATTTCTCTGGAAGAACAACTGTAAAAAGCTACGGGGAGTGGCTTTAGCCCTCCTCGTAGCATCAGTTTGAATCCCTGCTTTTTAAAGCGGGGTGAGTCAACGCACTAGCAAGCTTTTGGGCTTTTTGTAATCATCGCTTTCACCTTGGGCTGAATCGTCATACACTGATTTTGAACTAATGAAAGCGGTTGCCCTCAAAGAAACGATGAGTGAAAGTAAAATATCAGAAATATTGGAAACCTTCGAGGCAGACTTGCTGTCGGAGTGGATTCAGGAGCTTGCTACTGCAAATATTCGCAGAGGCTTGATTAAAGAAGCCCAGCTAAAGGAGGAGTGCCGGGAATTCCTGAGTTTGTTTCGGATTGCCGTTAGGAGGGGCAATTTTACCAATATTCAGGCAGCAGAGTGGCAGGAGATGCGGGAGATGATCAACAGCATTTCTCGATCGCGATCGCAAAATGGCTTCACACCCTCAGAAACGGCTACATTCGTCTTTTCATTCAAGCAAACTCTCTTCAACCGAATGCGCGAGCAATTGAAAGACCCCACTGAGTTGGGTGAAAATATCTGGCTAGCCACAGACTTACTGGATAAGCTAGGATTGCTGACAATTGAAGTGTATCAAAAGACGCGGGAAGAGGTGATTTTGCGGCAGCAGGAAGAGTTAATGGAGCTGTCTACCCCAGTGGTTAAACTTTGGGAGGGAATTTTGGCATTGCCGATTATCGGCACCCTGGATAGTGCCCGGACTCAAATGATGATGGAGTCATTATTGCAGAAAATTGTCGAAACCGGTTCAGAAGTTGCCATCATTGACATTACCGGGGTTCCCACTGTTGATACCCTAACTGCTCAACATCTGCTCAAGACCGTTACCGCCGCCCGTCTCATGGGAGCCGATTGTATGATCAGTGGCATTCGTCCTCAAATTGCCCAAACGATTGTTTATCTCGGCATTGATTTGGCTAATGTGACAACAAAAGCAACGTTAGCCGATGCCTTTCTCACGGCGCTAAAACGGTTGGGAACGACCATTACCCGCTCTCAATCCAAATAGCTGGAAGGAAGCAATGGAACGCATTCCTATACTCAAAATGGGCAATTTCCTGCTTGTGACGATCCAGGTAGATATGCACGATCGCCTCGCCATGACGCTACAGGACGACCTGACCAACCGCATCACTGAAACTCACGCTCACGGTGTATTGATTGATATTTCTGCATTAGAGATTGTTGATTCCTTCATTGGTAGGATTTTAGGTAATATTGCCAAAATGTCACGGGTGCTGGATGCTGAGACGGTTGTCGTCGGGATGCAGCCTGCCGTGGCAATCACCCTAGTGGAATTGGGGCTGTCGCTGACGGGCATTCGCACTGCTCTAAACGTCGAAAAGGGTATGGCACTGTTGCGATCGTCACTCAATCAAACCACAAATCAAATCACTGCCACGAAACGGCGTGCAGATGACGATGCAGAAGACTGAAACCATCGACATTCAATCTTCTGGTGATGTAGTTTTAGTTCGGCAGACGGTGCGCCAGCTTGCCGTAGAGATTGGCTTTGGCTTAGTAGACCAAACTAAAATTGTGACTGCTGCTAGTGAGTTAGCTCGCAATACCCTAGACTATGGTGGAGGTGGCACAGTCAAGCTAGAAACTCTTGAGGAAGGGAAACGACGAGGACTCAGGCTGACCTTTGAAGATCGAGGGCCGGGAATTCCCGATATTGAGTTGGCGCTTAAGGATGGGTTCACGACCGGGGGCGGGTTGGG
>CAXUOL010000761.1:0-3606 GCA_964252435.1 uncultured Nostoc sp. | reverse complement strand
AGGAGGCTTGCTCGATAAGGGACTTTAGCTGATCCTTAATTTCTGTTGCTTGCAATCGATGCCCTACTTTCAGAAGATTACGCTTTTTTACACATTGATAACTAGATTTTAACTTAAAAATGTCTTTAGTTGATTTCCTGATGTCATCAAATATTCTCTAGGTCGATGCCCTGTATACGTAAAGCCTCCCGCAGTCGAGCAATTTCTTGCTCTGCTTGTTGGACGCGTTCTTCTGCTTGCTGGGCGCGTTCTTCTGCCTGTTCGGCACGTAAACGTTCAAGTTCCGCCAACTCTTCTGATGATAGTATTAATTGATTTTCAGTAGTGAATAATCTTAATTTACCTTCATAAACTCCCAAATAAAGTTCTAACTGCTGACTCCACAAACGTCCATCAGTGGTTACTTGGATTTCTTGATACTTACCATCAACTAAATGAAATCCCTGAAGTTCCATTGTTACAGGATCGAACCAGAAATAATCTGGTGTACGGAAGGTATCTTGGTAAACTTGTTTTTTTAAACCTTTATCAACTGCTGTCGTTGAACTTGACAAAATTTCCACAATCAAGCTGGGATATTTGCCGTCTTCTTGCCAAACTACCCAACTCTTACGGTCTTTTTTCTCGGTTCCCAAAACTACAAAAAAGTCTGGGCCACGGAAATATTCTGATTTTTTTTGGTTAGGACTATAGTAAATCGTCAAATTGCCAGAAGCATAAAAATCTTCCCTATCTCGCCACCATAATTTAAGTATGCGAATCAGCAAATCAATTTGTTCTCGGTGCAGATCACTTTCCAAGGGTGGTTCGTCACTCAATATATCGCCAGGAGGAAAAATAATTTCGTCTTCTGAAATATTATCAGAGATAATTTCTAGGGTAGCAGGTTCAGACATCAGCGATCGCTCCGCAATTTATTTACTGAAAACTTGGTAACTTGCAGATGGCTTTGAAAACTTGTAATAACTCAATTGCACCTGGAGATTCATTCAGATTTAATAATCGCATTAACTGATAAGTTGGCTGTTCGTCATGTCTTAAATAAACAAATTGATAACGCAATCCGTTAGTTGCCAAACCCCATACTGATGGTTGTTGATCTAAACTTTTAAAAGCATAAGTGAGTAATTGAGGTAAACCCTCACCCACTTCAACCGCACTATTTTTCGTTTCAATCACCACAACCCAAAATGGCGGCGCAATATTACTTTGAGGACTGTTGATTGCTAAAATATCCATCCGTCCGGTAATTATTCTATCTTCATCTTCGACTGCGATCGCAATACTATCTTCCATTGTTAACCGAATCGGCACATCGTAAAATCCAGCTAACCGCATTAAGGGTGCGAGCGTTAAGAATTTAACCAAACCTTCAGAAATTTTACCCAACCTGAGATAACGGTGGAAGTCGTTTCTAATTCGCAATAAATCTTGTTGTTCAAACTCTGTTAACGGTTCTAGATTTAAGAACTCTGTGAATGAACCAGTTGAAAGTTCTTCCAGTTTGAGAAACCGATGAACATCGTTGAGAGATAGGCTGCTAGCTTCGACGGTAAGCGTCATAATTTCAGGCGTTGTTTGTCAAGACTACTTATATTTTCCAACATTCGCAGTAGATAGGTTGCAATGTAACGTCAATACATTTCTTGATCGCTTGCTTTTGGTAGATGAAAATCAATGTAAACTAAATAACTTGCCAATTTCTACCTAGCTTAACGAAAATCTAAACACTGTCTAGCACAACTGGGCTAAGAATAGTTTTTAGTATCAATAGCGATCGCACTTATAACTAACCATGTCTCAACCAACTATAGAATCAATCCTCCAAGAGAAACGCCTCTTCCATCCAGCCTCGGAATTCTCGCAAAATGCTCATATCAAAAGCCTGGAAGACTATCAGCGTCTCTACAACAAAGCCAAAGCCGATCCGCAGCAATTTTGGGCAGATTTGGCTGGAACAGAATTAGAATGGTTCCAAAAATGGGATACAGTATTAGACTGGCAACCGCCTTTTGCTAAATGGTTTGTTGGTGGTAAAATTAATATTTCTTACAACTGCCTTGACAGACATCTCACCACCTGGCGCAAAAATAAAGCAGCATTGATTTGGGAAGGAGAACCAGGTGATTCGCGTACCCTCACTTATGCCCAACTGCACCGGGAAGTTTGCCAGTTCGCCAATGTGTTGAAGCAACTGGGTGTACAAAAAGGCGATCGCGTTGGTATTTATATGCCGATGATTCCCGAGGCTGTGATCGCCATGTTAGCCTGTGCCAGAATTGGCGCACCCCACAGCGTCGTATTTGGTGGTTTTAGTGCCGAAGCTTTGCGCGATCGCTTAATTGATGCTCAAGCTAAACTGGTAATCACGGCTGATGGTGGTTGGCGCAAAGATGCGATCGTTCCTCTCAAAGAACAGGTAGACAAAGCCTTAGCTGATGGTGCTGTTCCCAGTGTCGAAAATGTCCTCGTTGTCAAGCGTACTGGACAAGAAACTTATATGCAGTTGGGCGGACGCGATCATTGGTGGCATGATTTGCAAAAAGGTGCATCAGCAGATTGTCCCGCCGAACCGATGGACAGCGAAGATATGCTGTTTGTTCTCTACACTTCCGGCAGCACGGGCAAACCGAAGGGTGTAGTGCATACAACTGCTGGTTATAATTTGTATACCCATATCACCACCAAGTGGATCTTTGACCTCCAAGACACAGATGTATATTGGTGTACCGCAGATGTCGGTTGGATTACTGGACACAGCTACATTGTCTACGGCCCCCTCTCCAACGGTGCAACCACGGTGATGTATGAAGGTGCGCCTCGTGCTTCTAATCCTGGCTGTTTTTGGGATGTAATTGAAAAATACGGCGTTAATATTTTTTATACCGCACCTACGGCAATTCGGGCATTTATTAAGATGGGTGAACAGCATCCCAAGGCGCGAAATTTATCTTCGTTGCGTTTGTTGGGAACCGTCGGCGAACCGATTAACCCAGAAGCTTGGATGTGGTATCACAAAGTAATTGGTGGCGATCGCTGTCCAATTGTGGATACTTGGTGGCAAACGGAAACCGGCGGTATCATGATTACACCGCTACCAGGGGCAATTCCCACCAAACCCGGTTCTGCAACTCTTCCCTTCCCTGGAATTATTGCAGATGTCATAGATTTAGAAGGAAACACCGTACCTAATAACGAAGGCGGTTATCTAGCGGTGCGTCATCCGTGGCCAGGAATGATGCGGACAGTCTACGGCGATCCAGAACGCTTCCGCCGCACCTACTGGGAACACATTCCGCCCAAGGATGGTAACTATATTTACTTTGCTGGTGATGGTGCAAGACAAGATAAAGACGACTATTTCTGGGTAATGGGTCGTGTAGATGATGTATTGAATGTATCAGGACACCGACTCGGTACAATGGAAGTAGAATCAGCTTTAGTTTCGCATCCAGCTGTTGCAGAAGCGGCGGTAGTGGGTAAACCCGATGAACTTAAAGGTGAAGAAGTAGTTGCTTTTGTGACTTTAGAAGGCACTTATCAAGGAAGTGAGGAACTGAGTAAAGAACTCAAACAGCACGTTGTCAAAGAAATTGGTGCGATCGC
>CAXUOL010000760.1:0-3614 GCA_964252435.1 uncultured Nostoc sp. | reverse complement strand
AACGCTTCCAACGTTCCTCAGCAATTTCACCAAATAGTCGTTTTAACAGTCGGAGGACAAGCGATCGCACTTTTTCTTCCACTGCTTCTGACATAACCGCGTGTCTGCAAATGCTGATTCACTTCGGGAAACTTTATTTGTAGCCATCATTATTTTACGGAGTGCGATCGCCCTTCTCCTCTGCATCTCTAGGTGAAACTTAGCCGCTTACTTCATCTTGTAACCACCCTTCCAAGTCAGCAAGAGTAGAGAAATCCAACAAAGCATCACCTAAAGCTTCTAACTGTTCCACCGATAAGCCTTGAATCTGGGACAGAAGCGCATTAGAAATATTACCCACGCGCCGATTTAATAGTCGTAAAACGATCGTTCTTTCTCCTTCAACCTTTCCTTCCTCCTTTGCTTCCAGAATAGCCCGTGGTTCTTCCAAATTCAGTCCCAACATTGCTGCAATCTCCTCTCGACTTAGGTTAGAAAACTTGTAGACAATAATCGTCGTTACTAAATCAATTATCGCTTGCTCCGATTGTTGCCGTGCTTGCTCCAGCAAAAACCGCGCCCCTTCTACTGCTTCCGTTTCAGAAGTAACATTTGTCAGCAACATCAAACCCAATCCCAAAGGTTGTTCTCGCAAATCCCCCAACTCATCCAGATAAACCCGTCTGATTTGACCACTTTCCAACAAAGCGCGGTGAATCGTTGAGTTCGAAGGTTCCAGGCTGCGAGAACCAAAAATTATGACTCCAAACCAGTCATCGTAACGGATAGAGTGGCGGTAGAGAAATAAAAACAATTCACTAAAGAAGTGGTGATATAAGTCTTCGTCCTTCTGAAACTGGACTTCTGCAAAAAAGACGGTTTTGGAAACTGCATTAGCAGGAGGTAAAAACACTCCATCAATCCGAAACGCGGTTTCTTTCACTTCAACCGATTCAAACTGGTAGTTTTGGGCTTCTGGGGGTGGTTCATCTACTAATTCAAACAGCAAACCCGGAAATTGCTTAAATAATTTGTAGAAGATGGAGTCGCGTCGCATTTTTATTCCTCAACACCCAGACAATTACCAGATTGTAAAGGCTTGAGACACCAATTTTAGCGTAGGCGTAGCCCACACTTCGACTTAGCTACTTCTCTGCGAGAGGCTGTGCCAACGGCTGCGCTCAGTACAAGTCAGTGACCACCGCAGGTATCGCATGTCCCTACGTCCGCGATAAAATTCTTGAAGCAACAGCGCACTCCATACCAATGCAAATTAACTGGCAAACTGCCAAAACCTACGAAGATATTCTGTATCAAAAAACTGATGGCATTGCGAAAATCACCATCAACCGTCCCCATAAACGCAATGCTTTCCGTCCTGAAACAGTCTTTGAACTGTACGACGCTTTCTGTAATGCTCGTGAAGATACTACTATTGGTGTTGTCCTATTTACTGGCTATGGGCCACATACTGATGGCAAATATGCCTTCTGTTCTGGTGGCGATCAAAGTGTGCGCGGACATGCGGGTTATGTGGATGATACTGGCATCCCTCGCTTGAATGTGCTGGACTTACAACGCCTGATTCGTTCCATACCGAAAGTGGTGATTGCTTTAGTGGCTGGATATGCGATCGGTGGTGGACACGTCTTACACTTGATTTGCGACCTTACCATCGCTGCCGATAACGCCATTTTCGGACAGACTGGCCCGAAAGTCGGCAGTTTTGACGGTGGTTTTGGAGCCAGCTATCTTGCCCGCATCGTGGGGCAAAAAAAAGCTAGAGAAATTTGGTTTCTCTGCCGCCAATATGATGCACAACAAGCGCTAGAAATGGGCTTAATTAATTGTGTCGTCCCAGTGGAACAACTAGAAACTGAAGGGATTCAATGGGCGCACGAGATTTTAGAAAAAAGTCCGATCGCAATTCGATGTCTCAAAGCCGCCTTTAACGCTGATTGTGACGGACAAGCTGGTTTACAAGAACTCGCTGGCAACGCCACCCTACTTTATTACATGACAGAAGAAGGATCTGAGGGCAAACAAGCCTTTCTCGAAAAGCGTCCACCAGATTTTCGCTCTTTTCCTTGGCTACCTTAGAATTGCAAAAATCGCACCTCATTTAAGGGGTGCGATTTTTGTATATATCAACTTTTACAGCACTAAAAATCTTAAAAACAAATCTTATTTTAAGTAGACTACAAACTTAGTCCAGTAATAATGAATGGCTAAATAACCACTGCTTTAGTCTTTACCTGTTCAGATATAGAGGCAGTTATTTCCTCTATCGGGATAAGAGCAGCATTGTCTAAATCTGAGGCTAGAGATTGACAAGATGTTAAAACTGGGGCTGCATCTGGCAAACCCCAAGCATCTTCCAAGGTTTCCCAAGAAGGTGCAAAAGGTGGGAGCGCCAAAGAGCAAGCCTTCCAAGTCGCTTGAACTGGTGCGCCCAACTGCTGGCACGTTCCGCCACGGCGACCTTCTGGCTGGTAATGACGGCAATATTTACAGGCAGATGCTAAAAATTTAATAGGTTTCATTTGGATTCATCTTTAGTGCCGTTTCTGGCTGAGTTTCATCTTTATATTTTGCTTCTATATATAAAGACGGAGAAAAGCCAAAAAGTCATTATTTGCTATAGGTTTCAGCGATCCCAAGGAAAAAATAAACTTCAGGATATTTTTATAATCTTGTTATATATTTAAATAATCGTTAAAGCGGTTACATATAGATATCGTCTAAAACTTATTAGGGATCAAGACTAAAACTAAAGCTTTTGATTTATCCCGCCTTTTAACTTCCTCCTTAAGAATGGCTTAAGGCATAGAATTTTAGATAAATAGTCTGCTTTGTATACCAAATTAGGCATATTTTAGCAGTAAAATATGTTTTTTCTTAAGAATCAAAACTATTTTATGTGATAGGAACAAGTTTGTCAGGAGAAATTCTGCTTAACGAATAATCGCTCAACTATTTTGCTTTGAAAACTGTTTAGCAGCACAGACAGAACAGACTTGCCAGCGCTGGAGTTCACCATGTGGGGTGGGAGATTGACACTGGGGACAAAGGGGTAAGCCATGCGATCGCGATCGCACAATTTTCGTCCAATGTCCAAAAGCCGCATTTACATCTTTAGTAGGTGTAGCATCAGAGCGGTTAATCTGATCACCAAGGTAACTGGGATGCTCATGGGGCGAAATCGATTGTTGCTGTTTTCTCTCCACCGACGGATTCTGCCAGCCAGCAGTAGAGAAGCGAATATCAACCAAAGACGTTGGCAGCTTTTTATTCAACTTTAAAAGTAGAGATGTGCGACCAAAAGTCAGGTTTTGCGCCCAAGCAGCACTAGAAGTTGCTACCGACAAAACATCGCGCTGAATCGACAATGGTCGAGTATTTGCGGCAACCACTGGGCCAACAACTTCTGCCCAACACTTGAGCAGGCGTTGAAATGGTTGCTCCTGCCATTTAGCCTGCTTTTCTAGAATCCTTAAAACATCATTAATTGATTTCAACGACATTATTCAAAGTGGGAAGTGGGGGAGTGGAAAGCAGGGGAGCAAGGGAGCAAGGGAGCAGGGGAGAAGGGGAGCAGAGGAGAAGTAGCTGTAAGTCTGTCCCCTCTGCGCCTC
>CAXUOL010000759.1:0-3615 GCA_964252435.1 uncultured Nostoc sp. | reverse complement strand
TTCTAAATTGCTAGTCATTAGTTATTAGTCATTGGTCATTAGTCATTAGTCTATAGTCAAAAGCTGTGAACTGCTCGATAAATAAACTTATAGCTATGCCATTAACATCAGCCAAAGGTAAAGGTCAAAACCAAACCTCTGTTTATCAGTTATAGACGATTGAGCTAGTACAGCAGGCTCGTAAATCCAGCTAATATCTCACTCAACCAGACTTGGGGATTGAGCAACTTGTCTTAAAGGTAGGTAAAGTTCCTCCACAGTATCTAGTGAGTATAAATGTTTTTTTGCTGCTTGTGACCTCAGACATTGACAAATGGCTAATAACAAATAACTAATAACTAATGACCAATGACCAATGACCAATGATTAATGACTAATGACCAATGACCAATGACCAATGACCAATGACTATGAAATTACTAATTAGCAACGATGATGGCATTTCTGCCTTGGGGATTCGTACCCTAGCCAACTATTTGGCAGAGGCTGGTCATGATGTGAGTGTAGTTTGCCCAGATCGAGAGCGATCGGCAACTGGACACGGGTTAACTTTACACCAACCGATTCGCGCCGAAATTGTTGAAGGAATTTTTCATCCTGCTGTCAAAGCTTGGGCTTGTGATGGTACGCCTTCAGATTGCGTCAAATTAGCGCTGTGGGCTTTGCTGGAAACTCCCCCAGATTTGGTTCTCTCTGGTATTAATCAAGGTGCGAATCTGGGAACTGAAATTCTGTATTCTGGCACCGTTTCTGCGGCAATGGAAGGTCTAATTGAAGGCATTCCCAGCGTAGCGCTGAGTCTTATGAGTCACACATCTAAAGACTTTCAAGCTGCTGCTAAGTTTGCCACAGTTCTCGTAGACCAGTTAGCCCAAAAACCACTGCCAGATTTAATGTTGCTCAACGTCAATATTCCTGCGGTCAAATGGGAAGAAATTGCCGGAGTTGCTCTCACCCGTCAAGGTCTACGGCATTACATTGATGTGTTTAATAAACGAGTCGATCCACGTGGAAAAACGTACTACTGGTTAACCGGAGAGGTAATTGAGGATGTAGAACCCCCAAGCGGATTAAATCTGCCTCAAAATGTACCTACAGATGTGGAAGTTGTACGTAAAAACTACATCAGTATTACTCCGTTACAATACAATCTTACTTACGCAACTGGATTAGAGAAATTATCGGAGTGGGAATTCAATTTTCCTGGAATCATTTGATTTATCAGGACAAAAATGTGGTTATTCAAATGCATCACGGAAAAATGTAGGCTATAACGTAGGGGCACTCTTGAAATAACCGATACACATTCACCCCAAAACCTAATAAATTCTCACTGACGTATTTCATTCACAATTTACACAATCAGCCAGAAACAGGATATGCTGTTTTACCAAGAAATCTTCCCTCTAGCAAAATCGGCGAGACAGCATAAACTTAGACAAAATAAGTGACAATTCCTTCATTTATCGCCCGCTCAGTCCAGCAAGCAACACTCATGTCTAGGATAGAGAATCAATTTACCGTACAATTTTGGGGCGTTCGCGGCAGCATCCCCAGCCCAGGGCCACACACTGTTCGTTACGGCGGTAATACCCCTTGCATATCAATGCAAGCGGGCGATAAACGCTTAGTTTTCGATGCTGGCACGGGACTACATGTTTTGGGGCAATCTCTGTTGCGCCAAATGCCATTAGAAGCTCACATATTTTTTACCCACTCTCACTGGGATCACATGCAAGGTTTTCCCTTCTTTACTCCAGGGTTTGTAAAGGGGAATAACTTTCATATTTACGGCGCGATCGCACCTGATGGTTCTACCATAGAACAGCGCCTCAACGATCAAATGTTGCACCCGAACTTTCCCGTACCCTTGCAAATTATGCAAGCCAATTTAAATTTCTACGACATTCGACCGGGGCAACCAATCCATATTGATGAAGTTACTGTAGAAACAGCACCTTTAAACCATCCAGGTGAAGCTGTAGGATACCGCGTCAACTGGCGTGGTGGTGCGGCTACTTACATCACTGATACCGAACATTTTCCTGATCGACTCGATGACAATGTGTTGTGGCTAGCTCGTAATGCTGACATTCTGGTTTACGATTCTACCTACACAGATGAGGAATACCACTCGCCAAAATCTCCGAAAATTGGCTGGGGACATTCTACCTGGCAAGAAGCGGTAAAAGTGGCACAAGCTGCTAACGTCAAAACTCTGGTGATTTACCACCACGATCCGGCGCACGATGACGACTTTTTGGATCGTGTAGGTAAAGAAGCCGCTGAAAAATTTCCTGGTGCGATTATGGCACGGGAAGGATTGGTACTTCAGGTTCCGACCTCAGTTGTGTTATCAGAATCTTTTCCTGTTAGCAAGTTTTCTACCTAAAGATTGCGATCGGAGGAATTGGAGATTTTAGATTAGATTGGTGATCAGAGGCTTTCAGCGCGAGAGCGTACCTGTTGGCTGTACGGTGAGACAGCGCTGCCCAGAGTTGTCAAAGTGCCGACCACAGGATTGGGGCGACAACAGGAGGACAAACTTTATAGATTCACCAACACAGCCCAGACACCCACAGACGCCCTAAGATTGCGGCTGATGGTGGCCCTAAAACCTCGTTGAAGTCTCAACACGGAACTAGAGCCTTTTTAGCTCTGGTATTTGGGGTTATCTGGACTTAGCAATTAGCTCTCAAGCTGATAGCACAAGAAACCATCTTGGGCGACTTCCCTTGGGTTAGGCTTTTGGCTGATAGCTCAAAGGGGTGGCATCAACACCCTGGCTGATAGCACAAGACCTCATAGGCAGTTGGTGAATGTCCTCCTGAAGGCGGTTTACCATAGGGTAGCTTCCTGCTGAGAGCTAAAATAAACCTAAAATCTCAGAATCCACGTGCTAAATTTGTCTAAAAATGGGTGTTCTGTGCGGGTTGCTTTTTCGAGCGAAGGGCTACTAACGCCGACTGCTGTTGCCCTTGGCAAGTTTGATGGTGTTCATCTTGGTCATCAAAGGGTAATTCAACCAGTCTTGCACGCTGGTGGTCAATTGTCAGTAGCTAGTAGTCCGCAGTCAAAGGAAAATCAACTGACAAATCAAGAATATACCTATTCAACAGTTGTCACCTTTGACCCCCATCCACAGGAGTTCTTTACAGGGCAACCCCGGACTTTGTTAACACCACTGGATGAAAAAGTCCAACAATTGCGATCGCTTGGGGTAGAACAACTGGTACTATTACCCTTTGACAAAGAATTGTCTGCGTTGACCCCTGAAGAATTTGTCGAAAAAATTCTCGTGCAACAACTGCGATGCCAACAAATTAGCATCGGGCAGGATTTTTGTTTTGGCGAAAAGCGCAGTGGTACTGCTCAAGATTTGCAATTACTCGCCGCCAAGCACAATATTCCCGTTACCATCGTTCCCTTACAAACTTATACAGGTGATTCGTCCACCCAAACCAATTGCGTCAGTACTACTCCGACTCAGGATGCCCGTATTAGCACTTCATTGATCCGTCAAACCCTTGAGCAGGGAGACATTGAAAACGCAAATCTATTACTAGGACGCCCCTACACCCTCCTTGGTGATGTCGTTCAAGGTCAACAATTGGG
>CAXUOL010000758.1:0-3625 GCA_964252435.1 uncultured Nostoc sp. | reverse complement strand
GAAAAAAGTTGGATTATTGTAAATTCTCTAAGTGTACAATTTTTCTTTTCTGACACGGTGATGCCGATTACCAAGAAGGGGGGAAAAGGAAAGGGGAAAGGGCAATATACAAAGAACTTTTTATATTCATGGTATGAAGCCCCTATTTTTAAATAGGTCGAATAAAAAAAGAAGATTTTTAAGGCACGTAGTGCGATAACTTAGCAGTGCGGAGCCGGAGCCGCTCCGTCTCCTGTCCATATTTGAAACAAGAGCTTTTAAGTTACTTATTCTCTTTCCCATTTCCCTTTCTTCACACTCTTGTTTGAGCGAAAAATAAGCTGATGTATCTAATAAATACATCAGCTTTTGACTTATCCCAAGATTTCAATCACAGCCGCGAGAATAGCTGGGGCTTTGTCTGAAACCGGAATGAATACCCGCTTTTGCCAGTTGATGATCTCGGTGAAGCAACCCACAGCTAAGAGTCGCTCTGCCAGTGAGATAGCATTAACCAGTTCTATGCGAGGTTCATTAGCAACGAAAGACCGCCGCAGAGTAATTCCTCCTGGTAGTTGCTGTGTATATCTCTCGTTCAGTACAAGCTTCACAAGTTCTTCTGGAGAAAGCACCTGATTTCTTAGTCCAAGTTGTTCGCGCACGGTTTGAATGTCGTGAGCATTCACCACCCGACCGAGAATCTTTTGTCCATCGCTGGTTTGTAGTCGGAATACTCGACTATTCTGCTGTGGTAGTATTTTCCAGATGGGTAGGAGAATACCAGTTACCAAATGCAGGTAATCGGTTGTGAACTTAGGCAGTGCGTCTATTTCAGTAGACCAAGCAGCAGCAAACGCATCAATAGAAACTTGCCCCCAAGTGGAAGATTCCAAGTCTTGAATTGGTACGCGAGTTTCTTTCTGTGGGCGAATCAGCAAAACTCTTGGGACAACTCCACCCTCAGAGTCGTATATACTATGTGTTGGAATTGACACAGCAGCATTGCCTGACTTGGAGTTGATCATGAGCATTCCTTGATATTGAGTTGCGAACTCCAACATCTCTTCGGCAGTTTTGATGCGGTTATTTTGGGTGCGTTCTACTTTCAAGTAATTGGTGACGCTACCTGTGGCAGGATGGGTGTACACGGATTCCTGGCTCAATACAGCAAAGCGTTCAGCCCGGAGTGTCTCTACACCCATCTCGTAGACCCCTGCCGCGATCGCTGCTTCAATCTGCTGGCTCAAGAGTAATTCAAACCTCTCGAAAATCAAGTTTTGCATATCAATTCGTAGAGCCAGTAGTCTGTTAAGGAATTGACGCAGGGGTGGGAGATCGATTTTCATACCGCCTTCGTGGGAAGTGAGCGAGAGTCCTGTCATTTGCTCGAAAGTGCCGAGTGACACTTCATAAAATCGACCTTGGAAGATTTGCTTAAATAACTCATACAAAGCGTGTTCTGCATACTGAGATTCAAGATTATCTTTAGCTTCAAATATCCCATTGCCACCCGTCTGCCTCTGTCCACGAGTAAGAGCGCCCAAGCTATCCAGCCTTCGAGCGATGGTTGAGATAAAGCGGCGTTCACCGATGACGTTAGTGGTTACAGGTCGGAAAATAGGTGCTGATGCTTGGTTTGTGCGGTGCGATCGCCGCTTATAAAAATCTACGCATATCTGGGCAATAAAGCTCAAATCTATGTAAAAAGAAGTTAGCGGTTTATCTTCTTAGGAAATCGTCTTTAACGCCGAGGCTTGCTTCTGTCAGGTTGCTCCAACAATTGCTTGACCAAAGACTCCCAGTTAGAGATAGCATAGAAGTTGTGACGCTTAATGCTAGATTTCCGAATTAACTTATTTAGTTGATTCCAGAGGCTCCATACGTGCTTTCCATCCTTCACGGAGAGATAGGCGGTTATGGAGCCGGGAATATTTTCAGTCAATCGCATACCACGCCGTGCAATAGCGATCGCTGCTGCACAGTCCGAAGGCAATCCATATTGTCGGGCATACTTTACCATACCAATTAAACTGGTGTAGGCTGGATTGACTTTCATTAAGTAAATGCCACGATTGCTGGAAATACTTTTTAGTAATTTGTAAAAACGACTATACGCCCAACCAGAAAGCATCCGAGCATACTTTCTCCCACGTTCTCCCAGTTGCTCTTTCTTGGTAGAAAAATCTAATTTTTCACAAACAATCGGACAACAGAAAGCGTGAGCGAATCTCGCCAGTTGTAAGCAAGCATTAACAATCTGAGCGTCTTGTTTGCCTGATGGTAATCCCATCTGTAGGGGGATTTGACCATGAGATTTGAGATTACCATCTTTATCAATATAAGCCCAGCCGATGGAGCCAGGATTCATATCAATCCCAATGCAGCCATAAGCAGAATGCCTAGAAACAGGCTGGATTGCTACTGGTGTAAATTGTACTGCTGCATTCCATTTTTTGTACTTGCGGAAGAAATGCCATGTCTTAGCACCGTCTTTAGGCAATCTGTTGATATTGCGGTCAAAGTTGCCTAACGAAGTTATGACTTGTTTACCAAACTTTGATTCTAGACAAGCTGGGACGCGGAATTTGAAGGTATTACCATCCCATTGACAAACTTGATTACCAAAGTTTTCATCTTTGGAACCAACTATAAATACTTGATTTTTAGGAATAACTGTTTGAATTGGAGAAGTTTTTAAGTGTTCGATTTTTTGAGTTAATTTGTAAGCTCGACGTTTTTTATGGTGAATTTGAAAACGTAAATTATTCCAATTGGTGTTACGAAATTTCAGAGAACAGGATAGTGGAAAGCGACATCCTGTTTTAGACTTATGCCAGTTCTTTTTAGCATAAAACTTAACAGAATCAAATATTTTTTTCTCTGATTTGGTAATCCAAGAGTTAAGTGATTTTAGTTTTCCCTCCAGTGTTCTGATATGGAGCTTACGGTGTTCTTTAGAGGCATTAACCGCACCTTGAGCAAGACTGATTACACCATTAGCGTGTCGCTTTGATATGCCATAAGTCTTCTGTAAATGAGTATTCCAACTAGAGTCATTGAACCTATTTACTGCTAAAAGGTGATTAGCTGTCTCACACGCTGCTTTATGGAATACCGAACTGTAAGCAGTCAAAAACATCTCAAACTCTGTGAGTCCTAAACTATTTAATTCTTCTGCTGGAGTTGGCAATCCTTTAATATACGTGAGAGTGGGCATTTATTTCGCCTCATTAGTTGTCTTATCTTTGAAAACCCTCAGCTTCAATGGCAAAAGTGGCTATCCCACTAAATACCTAATAATCTGCGGATCTATCCTTGAAATGCGCTTCTTGATTGATTGTGGAGGATTTTTGAAAAACCGTTTTAAATCCTGACTCTTAACTAGGTAATTTGTCGCAGAACGCCGAATAGCTTTGAGCCAGCCTCGTTTTACCCATTTAGCTACAGTACAGGGGTTCAACGAAAGAGCTTGAGCAATTTGGTTACAACTATAATTGTCGAGAGTGGGACGTGCAGAATAACCCAACGCATACAGCTTTTTATGAACAGCTAAAGTTGTGCGATGATAGCCTCGTCTTCTGAGTCTGTATGCTATCTGTTTAGGTGTGTAAGCTTCAGACATTTCATCAAGAATTTCTAACTCTTG
>CAXUOL010000757.1:0-3627 GCA_964252435.1 uncultured Nostoc sp. | reverse complement strand
ACAATCATCATCCCTTTCCCCTTTCCCCTTTCCCCTTTCCCCTTTAACCTTTTCCCTTTTATTTGGAAGTCCCTAAAGATTTTTGGAAATGGTGCTATGTATGTTGAGGTAGTAGCAGTGTCCTTCTCTTGCCTTGCTGATTCGTGTAACTTACCGTAGGAAAGGACTGATAAAACTCTCAATACGCTACAACAGAAAAAACCCTCTGCTAAACCTGTGAAAAAACGAGTAACACTCACCTTCCCGAAACGCGCCGTGCAAATGCCAGTCACTTACGTACTGGCCAAAGAGTTCAACGTCGCCGCCAATATTATCCGCGCCCAAGTTGCCCCAAATCAAATTGGCAAACTGGTAGTGGAATTATCGGGAGACATCGATCAATTAGATGCGGCGATCGAGTGGATGCGATCGCGTAATGTTAATGTTTCTTCTACATTAGGCGAAATTGCGATCGACGAGGATGTGTGTGTCCACTGTGGCTTGTGTACTGGGGTTTGTCCTACCGAAGCCCTCACCCTCCAGCCAGAGACGTACAAGTTGACATTCACGCGATCGCGCTGTATCGTCTGCGAACAGTGTATCCCCACCTGTCCCGTACAAGCAATCTCTACTAACATTTAACAATCTAAAATCCAAAATCCAAAATTGAATTTAGCCCAACTTAAACACATCCGCGATTACACCACTATCACCCATCAGCCTACTTTTTGCTGGAGAGTCATAAACTACCAATAGCGAAGATATGCCAGCTACATCCTGAAACATCGTCATTCCCTCAGCGTGTTCTTCTCGATTTCCATAAGGAATATCTTGGACAAAATCGGGATTGCTGAAGACATTTTCTCGCAAATT
Source organism: uncultured Nostoc sp. (assembly GCA_964252435.1). Taxonomy (GTDB): domain Bacteria; phylum Cyanobacteriota; class Cyanobacteriia; order Cyanobacteriales; family Nostocaceae; genus Nostoc. Next base: position 2,775 of record CAXUOL010000757.1, on the reverse strand, counting down.
CACACCATTTACCCAGCGATAAACTTGCACGGGCCCATCTAAATCCATCGTTGGCCCAGCTAAAATCAACAAATCTTTATCATCTATATACAAATCCCGAATTCCCAAACCATTCAACCAGATAAAATGCTTTTTATATAACTCTTTCAATTCCCCAATTTGCTTTAGTTTCATCAGTCCAGGGGTAGAATCTTCTAACTCTATTTCCAACACCACAGCCCAACCCCGCAATACAGGGCCACGCAAACCTAGAAAGACACGGTTTTGATAAATGCCTATTCCTTCAATATCAAAGCCATTATCCTTTCCAGGAATTCCTGCCTGAATAAACAAGCCTAAATGGGCATCATCTGCTAAAGCTGTCATCAGCAAGTTACCCTGATTCGTCACCTCTAATTTAGCGGCATTTAATTGCACATCTGGCTTTTCGGGGTGTGGGCAAGATGAGCATAGCTTACCACCTATTAGAGGAATTCGTCCTAAAATGTAACGGTTAGGTTCTGATTCAATTTTTGCTAGCCTTTTAAAGTTTTTGGCATCTGTATTTTCAGGTTTGGATTTTTTGCGTTTGTAGCTGTGAGAACCAACAAACCATAAGTAATAATCAGCGTAAGCCAGTCCTTCTATATCAATCTCTTTATCTTCTGGTGCAGGTAAATTGATAAACTCTGCTACTCGAAATTGCTGATGATCTGTAAATTTATCAGTATCAGCCAAAGAGAGACGCTCAATAGTAGAGGTTTCATCTGACCCTAACCATAAATACTTTTGATGTGTTAATAGTACTGCTGATAAGTCTTCTCTATGTTCTTGAAAAGAATCTACAAAAGTCAATAAAACTTGATTTAGCAAATTTAAGTTTGGCATTTAAAATCTTTGATAGATATTGTATATTTATAGCAGAGTATGCAACTATCAATAGTTATAAGCATAGCTAACAGTACTTATAGCTAAAAAAATATCAAAAGTAGATGCAAATTTTTAAATAATATTGTTATTATGCAATAACCTCATGAGGTAATCATTCAGACCAATTATGAAATTAGCCACACAACCCACAGTAAAAACTCTCGGTGACTACGCCTACCAAGCGATTGAAAAACACTGTAAGAAAACCTTCAAGTGGGAAAAATCAGTCAAGAAAGATGAAGATCCAGAAGCGCTACACCAAATGCGAGTGGGAATGCGCCGCCTACGGACAGCGGTAACTCGGTTTGGGCTAGCAGTGGATGTGTCGAAACCAGTCAGCGATAAAAATATTGGTAAAATCGCCCGTCGTCTTGGTAATCTGCGAGATTTAGACGTACTCAAAGAAAGTTTGGAAAACAATTATAAACCAAACTTACCCCGCAAAGAACAGGAATCTCTACAAACAGCTTTTACAGCTTTGGCGAAACAACGTGAAGATGTACAATCGAGTGTGCAGAAAACATTAAACGATGAATCTTATAAGTCTTTAAAAGATGCATTGGATAAGTGGTTAGAGAAACCTACTTATCAGCCTTTAGCATCTGTTTCCATTCAGCAAGTGCTACCAGACTTACTTTTACCAGAAGTAAGTAACTTTTTACTGCATCCAGGTTGGCTAGTTGGTACTGAAGTTGTAGAATCAGAAGTGAAAATCCAGAAAAACTGGAAACCAAAAAAGATAGAAAAACAATTGACAACAGAAGGTGAAAGTCTTCATAGTTTGCGAAAAGAAGCTAAACGTATACGCTATCAAATGGAGTTATTTACTGACTTATATGGCGATTCTTACGAAGCTTATATTACAGAAGTGAAAAATATCCAAGAAATTTTGGGTACAATGCAAGATAGTGCCGTTTTAACTGACTGGCTTACAGATGTATACATGTCAGAAATTCAAACTGAGTTACCCACCTTTGCTAATTTGTTAACTGAAAATCGTTACCAGTCGTGGCAGCAGTGGCAACCTTTGCAAGAACGGTATCTGAAAACTGAAACTAGACATAGTTTTCATTTAACAATACTGCACCCGCTTTCAGGAGTAATCAGTTAAAAGTTTCTCTTTATTGAGAAAGGATTGGACTAACGAACAGACAATTGAACAGGAGCTTCTAGAGACAAAAGATAAATACTGCTCTAGGGAATTTGTACAATATGGGTATTTTCGGTGGAATCCAAAGCTGAAATTAGTCTAATAATACTTTCTAGCATTGCTCCCCAAACAGAGCCATTCTTGATGGCTCTGTTACTAGTTCGTATATAGTTAATGGTAGTGTCGAGAATCATCTGACTCGATGCTTTAACCGAATTTACGCACTTCAAAATGTAATATGAAGTGTTATATGCTATTTTACATCCCTCACAAGTTTATCAAATTATTTCTCTATACCTAAGCTAAACAGCATAAGTGTCGTAGCAATTTTATAAACACAATACAGTGAATAACAATTTATCAATATCCGAAAACGATCTAGGGATAAATAAAGACGGATTGAAGCCCGTCTAAATAGCTTGAAAGTGCAAATACACCTTGTATAGTATTGAAAATAACACAGTTAATTTTCTTAGAGTTGCCAATTTGCCAAGTCAGAAAAAGAACAGATATTGAACTGCTACTTGTTTATAAGCGTCCCACAAATTCTAGTCTTTCTGAATAAATCCTTTAACCATCTATGTTTGGAGATTTTCGGAAATTGCAATCGCACTCCTCACACTTTTGAGCAATTTTCAGCTATTCTCTGGTCTAAAAACAGTAATACAGCGGATTTCAAGTTAGTGAAGTACACAAGCTAAGTCTCAAAGCCAGGT
>CAXUOL010000756.1:0-3638 GCA_964252435.1 uncultured Nostoc sp. | reverse complement strand
ACTCCTAACTCCTAACTCAGCACGGGCTAAACGCCCCGCTTCCGCTAACAGCACTCAGCACTCAAAGCTGCAATCCTGGTGCTTCTGCCAAAATCGGATTAATTTCAAACCAAGACCCTTGAGTGTCTCGGTACTCATAGACGAATCGACTGTGTACCAAAATTCGGTATCCATCATCGCCGCTTACCCATTTCCGCTGTTGTACTTGGCGCAATAAATTCCACTCATCATCTGTGATTGCTAAGGTCATTTGATTGCAGTAGGCTCTAATTACAGTTTCTAACCCCGCACGCGATAAAGGCAGTTTTCTTTCCTTTTTGATCCAATCGTTGAGCAGTCTGAGTAATTCGCGGACATGACCGCCACTAATTCGGCAGAGTCTTTCTAATGTTTCAGGAGTATCAAAAATCTCTGTAATCCAGCCAAGGCGCTCCTCTGGCTGATTATCAGGATAAGCTCTTGCTAGGATCATCTGTGCCAATAGTGCCATACCTTCAGCGCATTCACTGCCATTGCGTAATTGCACTGGCACCATCGGTAACACTTTTGGATAGACCATAAACCGCTGTGTTAACCTGCTCAAGTCGTTAGAAAACATCAACTCTAAAGGCATGGTGTAAACCACGTGGCATTTGAGTTGAGTTAATTGTTCTCCCCGATCTACAAATAAATATTCCGGCTGAGGTCGTCCCCAAGACTTGTTAGCAGTCTCAACGCGATCAAGATTATCGACAATTACTACTAGTCCTTTTTTGCCGTGTTGCTTCAGTTTAATAATCGCAGGTTCGAGTAATTCCTCGTTAATTACATCTATAATCCCTTTCGTGCGCGGCCCTAAATATTCTCTTAACTTGTTGCGAAGTTCAGGGCTATTTTTGGCTTTGGCTGTAATTTTGCCAATGCCTAGTGCCACCACTGATACTCCTTCTTTCTCATTTGCTTTCAGTTCTCCAATACCTGGAATTTTTGCTTCGGCGGCAAACTTACCTTCAGTACTCGCAGAAACTTTACCAATGCCAGGAATTGATGCTTCGGCAGAAACTTCAACTTCTGTCATCAACAGTTTAGCGGCTCCTTGAAGGATTTTTTTCAGACCTTGGGGTTCAGGAATTTCCAGTTTTTCTAAGCCATTGAGACTTTCACTAACTCGGCGAGCTACGCTTAATAAAATATCACTGATATCAACATCACCCATTTCTAGGTCTTGACTGGATTCAAAATATACTACATGAAAGTCTGATTGCTCTAATTCTGCTTTCAGCCTGAGCAATTCTGTAGATTTGCCGCAGCCGATGTGTCCTGTAAATAATTCGCAGGTAGTCCCTTCAGGTGAGAAAAATGTAATATTCTCCTTTAACTCCTCAATAATCCTGCCACCGCGCACTGAGGAAAAATCAATATAGTACTTTCGATCCTCAGCATTTTCGACAGCCAAGGTCTTGCTAGGGTTGCAAGCCTGATAAAACTTTTGTAAATCCAGTTTCATTAGCTACGTCACAACAAGGCTTTTCTTTATTGTCAACACAAACTCTGTGACATATTCCGCAAAATTAAGTCATTTTTCTAGTAAATGTGAGTTTTTGACTATCTATCGTCTAACTTCCCAACATCTGCAAGTTATGTAAAGTGGCATAAAGCCCTCCTTGTTGCAGTAGTTGTTCGTGACTTCCCTGTTCGATTAATTCGCCACGCTTGAGAACAAAAATCCGGTCTACATTGCGAATTGTAGACAAGCGGTGAGCAATAATAATAGCGGTACGTCTGAGCAAAAGCTGGTTTAATGCCTCTTGAACTGAAGCTTCTGTGCCAACATCCAAACTAGCGGTAGCCTCATCTAGTACCAAAATTTGCGGATTGCGAATGGCAGCCCGCGCAAAGGCTAAAAGTTGCTTTTGACCGCTAGAAATATTTGTGCCCCGTTCTCGAAGTTGAGTATCATAACCTTGGGGTAATTCTTCTATAAACTGGGCAATGTTGGTTTCTTCTGCTGCTTGTTGAATCTGTTCAATGGTGTAGCCATCTCCTAAAGAAATGTTGCTTTTAACATCGCCAGCAAACAAAAAGCCTTCTTGTAAAATTACTGCCATGTAACGCCGCAGTTCTGCTTGTGGTACTTCCCGAATATCGACGCCATCTATAAGAATGCGTCCTTGGGTGGGTTCGTAGAGACGGCATAAAAGCCGGATAATCGAAGTTTTACCCGCACCGGTAGGGCCAACTAATGCAATTTTTTCACCAGGATGAATGGTGAAATCTAAGTCTTTAATTACGTAATCATCGTTTTTGTAAGCAAACCAGACATGATCGAAGCGAATCTCTCCCAGTTCTGGAGGAGAAGTGAAGTCTGGGGATTCTAGATTTGCCAGGATTTCGTCGATGTAGCCAAATTTTGCATCAAATATTGAGAAGCGGACATTGGCACGATCGCGGATTTCTATTGGTTCATCTAATATATCGCCTACGCGTTCAATGGCTGTGAAACCAGCTTGAATTACTGTAAATTTTTCCGCAAAAGCCCTTAAAGGGTCAAATAATCGCTGGGCATACAATACAAATGTCGATAAAGTCCCAAAAGTCAAGTTTTTTTCCAACAGCAACCAACCACCCATGCACAAAACACCTGCGATCGCAATCAGTCCAATCCATTCTAAGGTTGCTGAAACAAATGAATCATAAAAGATGGTTTTATCCATTTGCTGAGTGTAGTTGCTGTTCGTAGCACGAAACAATTCGGCATTAAATTTTTCTCTACGGAACAACTGCACGACGTTAATACCAAGCACATTTTCTTGTAGCTGTGAATTTAGGATCGAAAGTTCTTCTCGCCCTTTGTAATTGGCTTTGCGGTACTGTTTTTGAATGTAAACAATTACCCAGCTAGTTGGTAACAGCATTAATAACAGCAAGCAAGAAAGTTGCCACTGGATGGAAAACATTAAACCTAAAGTCACCAGCATTAAAAACAAATCAGATATAATGCCAACTGCCCCAGTCGAAAAGACATCGCCTAACACTTCCACATCGCTGGTAATTCTGGTAATTAATTTACCTACAGGTGTGCGGTCAAAAAAGCGCACTGCTAGAGATGTTACATGCTGAAATAAGTCTTGGCGAATTGCTGCGGTGATTTGTTGCCCTAGCTTTTGGACTATATAACCTTGCAAACCTGTCAACATCAATTGGATGGCGATCGCAATTACCAACAATCCCTCTAGGATATTTAGCCCTTGCGAGAAGGGACGATTCCTGAAAAATTCGTAAGTGCTTGGTTCGTTACGAATCAGGGAGATTACTTGGCCAATCAAGAAAGGTTGTACGGCATTAGCTAGTGCGATCGGTACGAGTAGGCACATCGACAGTGCTAATAGCCGTCCGTTACGACGGGCATAAGGCACCAAACGCAAAAATAACCGCCAGTCATTTTCACGCCGACGATCTGGTGTATAAGATTTTTTCAGAGATTGGTAGATGCTCATAGTAAGAGCATTATATTAATGTTTGGAAAAAAACACGCTTGTTTAAAGTAGCGTTTATCTTCCTACTCTGATACCATGCCTGAGATAGAAACCGCAAGACTACTACTAAGACCCGATATTCCTCAAGATTTGGATGATTCCCTTTACCAAGCCCCGTTGGGG
>CAXUOL010000755.1:0-3664 GCA_964252435.1 uncultured Nostoc sp. | reverse complement strand
CTTCTTAACATGCACCCCTTTTTTCCTTTCCCCTTTCCCCCTCCCAGATTGGTGATCGCTTAATATCGGAGTAAAGAGTAGCCAGCAGTTTTATGACCGCAGCACTGAAGAGAGCAAAGCCATATATCGAACAACGAGATGGAGGATATTGGATCGAAGAGACTCGCATCTCTCTTGATTCAGTTGTGTATGCCTTTTTGAATGGTGAGTCTCCTGAAAGCATTGCCCAAAACTTTCCATTACTCTCGCTGGAGCAGGTTTATGGTGCTATTACCTTTTATCTTGCCAACCGAGAGCTAATTGATGCGTATTTAAAAGAAGGTGAAAAAGAGTTTGAGAAATTGCAACAGTCTCTTAGAGAGAAAAATCCCCCTCTCTATCAGAAGTTAAAAGCTGCTCAAATACAGAAGCACAGCAAGGCATGACGACAGTTCGATTTCAAGCAGATGCTGATCTAGCAAGAGCGATTGTAACTGGCACGATACGTAGGCAACCAAATCTTGATTTTCAATCAGCCTATACAGCATTGCTCGAAGGTAAGAAAGATTCAGAGGTATTGGCGATCGCCGCACAGAATGATAGAGTCCTCGTGACCCATGACCGTAAAACCATGCCTGCTGAGTTTGGTGAGTTCATAATGTCAAAAACCAGTTCTGGAGTTTTGATTCTTTCCCAGAATTTGTCAGTCAGTGATGCAATTGAAGCACTCATCCTCGTTTGGGAAGCTTCTACTGCTGAGGAATGGGTCAATCAGATCATGTCTATCCCATTCTAAGCTGAGAGAAAATGGAGATGTCTACTAATAATCCAATAACTCAGGACTACTTACCTTTTTTCTTATCTAGTGCTTCTTGGATAGCGCGTCTACAGAATTCTGGAGGGTCTTCTTGTGCTTTCACCTCTTCCTTCATTTCCTTAGTAACCCGAAAGTTCAGTTGTTCGGTTAGTTCTTTGCTTGGTTGATTTCCAAAATTTTCAGGTTTACCTTTAGGGTTAGGCATTGTTGAGAGATGTGAAAAACGCTTGAATCGATGTTAACAACGAAATAAAGTTTAAATCGGTAGGTATCATCCCTGGAAAAGTTGTTACCTACCGATACCACTTTTACAAGAGGTAACTCTATTTTATGTTCACGCGTTCCGAGTTAGAAATCAAAACCATCCCAGAATTACGTGACTTATGCCGTCGATACGGTGTTAAGCCTACAGGGAGTGCAGCATATAAAGTCAGCTACATCACTTCTCTGATGGTATTCCCTCAGCTAGCACTTGGGCAGGTGAGAGAAGGAAGGGGATTAAAATCTCCTGGATTTAGCGTCATTCAATTTTTTGAAGGGGTGATAGATGAAATGAATTCACCGACAGATGAGCAAGCAGCACTGATCAAAATAACCTTGGAAGGTAGAAGAATGGCTTACCCCGATAGGTTTGACCAAGAGAACCTGCTGAATTTGCACAAAGCTAAGATGCACCTTGAAATGGTTGTTGGGCTACTCAGTCAGTAACTATTTTCAATTTCTCGCTAAACTCCCTTCATCCCAAAGGGGAGTTTTTTCTCACCACTGCTCACGCCTTTGAGGTTATATAAGCGTTAGCCTAAGAAGAAGTACGAGTTGTGCTAAATAAAAAGTATTTTTTAGGGATTTCTAGGAAACTAGTAAATAACTATATAATGAAAAACTTTCAGGAGGAGCGGTAGTGAGCCTACAAACTCTCGTTGACCAAGCCACCATCCCCCCAGATTCAGGGTCAGTAGCATCTAGTCCCTTTGATACAGATAGCTTTAATCAAGCTGTCATGTCTACCTACGCCCGGTTTCCCTTAGCCCTGGAACGGGGTACTGGATGCCGGGTTTGGGATACGCAGGGGCAGGAATATCTGGACTTTGTAGCGGGAATTGCTACTTGTACTTTAGGACATGTCCACCCAGCGATGGTAGAAGCGGTAATACGCCAAATCCAAAAGCTGCACCATGTCTCTAATTTGTATTACATTCCTGAGCAAGGTGAATTGGCAAAATGGCTTGTCGATCATTCCTGTGCCGATCGCGTATTTTTCTGCAACTCTGGAGCTGAAGCTAACGAAGCCGCAATTAAACTGGCGCGGAAATACGCCCACACAGTATTAGACATTGAAAAACCGATTATTCTAACCGCCAATGCCAGTTTCCACGGAAGGACTTTGGCAACAATTACCGCTACAGCACAACCGAAGTATCAAAAGTACTTTGATCCCTTAGTTCCTGGGTTTCACTACGTAAATTACAACGATATTAACGCTGTGGAAGTGGCGATTAGCGAATTGGATGAAGGCGATTATCGGGTAGCGGCGATTCTGATCGAGCCATTGCAGGGAGAAGGCGGTGTACGTCCAGGAGATGTTGCCTATTTCAAAAAGCTCCGACAGATTTGTGATGAAACTGGCATTTTGTTGATTTTTGACGAAGTGCAAGTTGGTATGGGGCGCAGCGGCAAATTATGGGCTTACGAACATCTCGGCATTGAACCGGATATTTTCACCAGTGCTAAAGGCTTAGGTGGCGGTATCCCCATCGGTGCAATGATGAGCAAGAAATTCTGCGACGTTTTTCAACCAGGAGAACACGCCAGTACTTTTGGCGGAAATCCTTTCGTGTGTGGTGTAGCACTCAGTGTTTGCCAGACATTGGAACAGGAAAATATTTTGCAGAATGTGCAAGAAAGGGGTGAACAGTTGCGATCTGGATTGAAGGCGATCGCAGCGAAATATCCTCAGCACATTGGCGAAGTTCGGGGTTGGGGTTTAATCAACGGTTTGGAGTTACGAGCCGACATTGGGATAACCGCAGCCGATGTCGTCAATGCTGCCATCAAAGAGGGTGTATTGCTAGTACCAGCCGGGCCAAAAGTAGTCCGATTTGTGCCACCACTTATTGTTACAGAGGCGGAAGTCAATACTGCTTTAGAAGCTGTGGACAAGGCGATCGCTATTCTTACCAAATAGAATATTGTTTGTTTTGTATAGAGACGTTGCAATGCAACGTCTTTTTTTCATTCTGGGGAAATTTCTCGATAAGCTTGCCGACACTGCTCATAATTGTCTGGCAAAATCTCGGCATTACCAAAACATAATTGCTCGTGAGTAGTAATTAAAGTTTCATAAGGCTGTATGGGAGTCACAGACGATCGCAGCAATTGCAGATATTCTCCATCAGTACGGCTGAGTTTGTGGGGTGCGATCGCATTTTTATCCAACTGCTGCAACATCGCTAAATAAACACAACGGCAAGCTTCACGGTAATTACCTTGACGATAAAATTCTTGCGATCGCTCCAACAAAAGAGCAATGGATGACTCATTGGAGCGATTTTTTACGCGAAAATCAGTGAGATTGCCACTTCTATTTAGCCAAGAATATATATAGGGACTGAATTCTCGCCATAATCGCCAACCCACCCACGCTATAAATAATCCTAGTACCAGCCAAAACAGGAATTTCAGCAACTCAGCAAGTCTTGGGCTAATTGACCATCCAGTAGGCAATTTTGGTAAAGCATGTTCAAAGCGGTAAAATTGGTATTCCCACCATTCTCCCGCTTGTTGTTGGAATTGAGAAAGCTGCCAACTCCAGCTAGTTTTTTCAAAAGTATCTGTCATAGGAGGGAGTGGGGAGCAGGGGAGCAGAGG
>CAXUOL010000754.1:0-3666 GCA_964252435.1 uncultured Nostoc sp. | reverse complement strand
ATAATGAAACCAGCGTCAAACCCCTCAACGATCAAGAAGGTGCGAGGACAATTGCCCAACTGACACCAGCCGGATATCCTGGAAGCGATCGGATCAAAATTCTCTTTCAAGTTGATGAGCAACGCTTTTTACGGATCACCGTTGAAGACTTGTTAACAAATGATATGCTGTTGGAAAATCAACTTGTGGCACAGTTGAGTTAAACTACTGCACGTTTAAACCTCTGTTTGGCTTCGGCAATTCTCCAGTTCATTGCGCTACCTTTTTTAGTTCATGATTAATGTCTATTATAGACATAATTAATGTCTATAATTTTTATGAAAAGCGATGTCTACGATGGTCACTGAGCCAAGTCGTTCGCGCAGCGTCTCGTAGAGAAGTGCGGGCTACGCCTACGCTCCTTCTCATTCCAACCGAGTTATTTTTAGCCACCCATCTTTAACCATCCAAAAACTTGGTTGACGGTTAGTGTAAGTTCAATTTCTGGTAATACAGGCAAAAAATCTTCTCCCTGGAGCAGCACTGGCTGTTGCTCTGGTAGAAATACCAAAATACTTAGGTCATCAGGATCGAGAAACCATCCCAGACGGCTACCATATTTTAGACAGTAGAGAATATTCCCAATTACTTTGTTAGGTTTTTGTTCTGGCGAAAGAATCTCAATCGTCCAGTCTGGTGGAAGTTCAAAATTATCAGGTACTTCATTATCAACGGTGAACGGTATGCGTCCCCACTGAAATACAGCCACATCGGGTACTATTGAGCGTTCTTCAAAACTACACCGTAATTCGGGAAACGCATAGGCAATCTTCTGATTTTCCGCAACTTCATTAACAACAGCACAGAGTTTACCTTGTAAGCGGCTGTGTCTCCCTTTTGGCATAGGCTTTTGAATAATCTCTCCGTTAATATATTCACTCGCAGGCTTTGTTTCTGGGAGCTTCAGAAACTCTTCTAATGTGAGAGGTTGAGTAATTATGACGCTCATAGCTCCTGAATCCCTCAAAAATGTGTTTTTAGTCTAGCAGTATATGTTTACAGGTACGTTCACTCCATAAACGCACCTGTCCATACATTAAGATAAGAATTGTAGTAACGATCAATTCATCATCACAATAATTCGTAATTGAAATTCTTAATTACGAATTACGAACTTGTGCCGAGCGAAGTCGAGGTATTACGAATTATTTCCGCACCACTACTAAAGTTCCTGTTGAAGCCCAGTTGTAAAGATTACGAGCTTGCTTAACAGGTAAATTTACGCAACCGTGACTGACTGGAGTCCCAAAACGGTTATGCCAATAAGCGCCGTGAATGGCATACCCTCTGTAGAAATACATTGTGTAAGGAACGTCAGGAATGTTGTAGCCTCTGCCTCGCATTCGGTGAGTACGATACTTAGAATTAATCCGAAATCTACCTATGGGTGTAGGAGTCGATCGCTTACCTCCAGAAATGCGGTATGAATGAACAAGTTTATCACCTTCCCATGCACGTAAACGTTGTTCTGACAAATCAATTTCAATCCAGCGAGGTTGGCTAATATTATTAGTGCTGTTTTGCTCGACTGAGGTGGCTGTTGCTGTAGTCGAGTTGGGTATACCTGTTAGCGGTGATGACCAAGAGAATAAAGTCACCACCATCAGCGCCACACCTGTACAAAAAGTTCCTGAAGAACGAATCCCACCACGGCGAATCCAAGTTTGCATTATGCCTCATCTTCTAAACTACGCAAAATCATCAAGTAAAGTAATTTTCTGGAAAACTACAAATTTCCAGATCGATTACTTGCTTTCTGTAGAGGATTTACGCAATTCATCCGCTAATGCTTCTCAAGACAAGTCCTAAGTTAATCCGCATCCAATTTGCACATTTGTCATTTGTCCATAATTAAATGATGAGTCCTAACTAGTGACTAATGACCAATGACTAATTACAAAGGACAATCTTGACAAAAATCTGTCATTTAAATGCTTAAATACAAACTTTCCCCAAATTTATATTTGCATTTGTAATTTCAGAGAGAAATTGTCAGGATTTCCACTTATTTATTGGGCATAATAGTTGAATGCCCTCTTTTTTATTTTATTTCAAATTTAGTAATTCCGACTCCGAAGATTCCCAGCATAAAATATTGCTGGGAATCACTTAATTGTCTTGATTTGTTGTTATTTATAATTTTACCTAAATTGCCTTTTGGCTGCTTCACCTATTATTTATGAATGACTATTGGTGTCCCTACCGATGCCCACTCGAATAGCCATTTTGCATGTTTAGGTGCGATATTGACACAGCCGTGGCTCACTGGAGTACCAAATCTCTTATGCCAATAAGCTCCATGAATAGCGTAATTACCTTGGTAAAACATTGCATAAGGAACGTTGGGAACATTATAGTTTTCTCCCTGCATCCGCGTAGTTTTAAACTTGGATTGAATCTTAAAAGTACCAACAAGAGTAGGAGTGGCTTTTTTGCCAGAGGAAATAGCACTTCCATAAACCACTTTGTCACCTTGCCAAGCTATTAATCTTTGCTTTGAAAGATCAATTTGAATCCAGCGCTGATCTGATTGTTGTAATGTCTGGATTTTTTGTGCAATCACTTGATTTTTGGAATTCGCCCAAACTTCACTGGTTCCAGTAGTAGTAAAAACACTTAAGGACAGTGCTGTACCAGTGAGGATTATTTGTAAGCGACGCACCCAGTCAGGAGAAATTTGTCTTTTCATTTTAGATACACTCACACTCAAATCATGGGGTCTTGAGAAACTTATCAGGTTTCACCTTTATTTCCCTATCTATTACTTTAATAGACGTGAATTTTGATGATTTGATTCTAAGTTAACCTAACTGTTGCATTAAATTTTTTGCTTGAGTTGCGATCGCCTCCCAATTTCCCTCTATGACAAGCTTTTGGGGAAATAATTCTCCGCTCAAACCGACAGCGATCGCTCCAGCTTGCAAAAATTCTTTGGCATTTTCTAGAGTCACGCCGCCAGTAGGAATTAAGGGAATCTCACCCAGCGGCCCTTGCAAACTTTTGATATAATTAGTCCCTCCCACTGCCTGCACGGGAAACACTTTTACACAACTAGCACCCTGACTCCAAGCGGTAACAATTTCTGTAGGAGTCAGCGCTCCTGGTATGATAGGCACATTTTTTTCTTGTGCTGCTTGAATCATTGCCGAATCAACGTGGGGTGTAAAGAGGAATTGCGCCCCAGATGCGATCGCATCTTCTAACTGCTGCACATTAAATAGCGTACCAGTGCCAACGATGCAGGCTGGTAATTCCGAACGTAGTTGACTGATTAATTCCCCAGCGCGATCGCTATTCCAGGTAATCTCAATTAGCTGCATTCCCCCAGATGCTACAGCTATTGCCATTTGTTGTCCCAGTTCCATTTGAGGGGCGCGGATAACTGCGATCGCTCGGTGTTTTTCTAACTGTGATAACCAAATTTGATTAGGCATTTTGACTAGAGATTGGGGACTAGGAGTAGGGATTGAGACTAGAGATTCTATCTAGTAAATACCTAATTTTTAATACTAATGCCCAATGCCCCTCAAGAGTGCTGTAAATGGATAGCGGGGCGTTTAGCCCGTGCTGAGTTACAGCAGTTTTCATGTATTTGAACCACACCTGTCGTAGGGGCGCAAGGCATTG
>CAXUOL010000753.1:0-3677 GCA_964252435.1 uncultured Nostoc sp. | reverse complement strand
AGTAGCGCGACATGCTTAAAATGTTGGGTTTCAAAAACTTAGGAAAACCAAAATTTAATAATTAACAGAATTACTCAACCCAATAAATTAAGCTTGCCGTGCTACTACGCAGTTTAAGATTTTTGACGCTAACACCAAGCGTATTGGGGGATCTACGGCCATTGGTGTCAACTTAACGTAAAACCGATGTCCCGCAAGGAACTGAAGTTCCAAGAAGAATAGCGAAAGTCATCTAAAAGATGACTCAATTGTGCAAAAATCTTTAGTCTACTTCAGTAGACTTGAGCTAAAAGCCAAAGAACTTCAGTTCCAGGCGGGTGATGAAGCCAACAGTGAAGCTATTTTTAGCTTAAGTTGACACGTATGATCTACGGCTTGCAATTTTCACAAATCAAATAGGATTGCCATAGCACATTCAACTTTATACAACATCATCAAAATGTCAATATCGGTAAATTGCCGCAACGGCTGTGCTATATGGAATCTGTTCAAAGGGAATAGCGTAAACCGTGCCACCATTTAATAAAGTATGAGCAGCAACAAAATCCAACAAATCCTCATCACCAGCTTCTTTTTCTGGGTGCAAATAAACCGTTTCTGAGGTTGGATCGAATAAACCCCACTGTTGCTGACCAACTGCAACTAGTAATGAATCCACGCGTTGGTAATAAGCCGCTGAGACAACTTCTTCGAGCTTGTTAGATGCTTTACCACTATCACCACCAAACAATTCGTGAAATTGCTCTAAAACATCCTGCTGTGACTTTTGAAAATCAGCCTCGACAATCGGCCAAGCTTGATTATGTAACTCTTGGGCGCTGAGAATTTCTGGATTACCAGTGATAGCTTCATCCATCAAATGCTGGTAAGTATTTGCCTGTCTATACAAAGGCAAGAGATACTCTACCCCAGCCAGCACCAAAGGCGCTTTTTGCAATTTCAGTTTCTCGTGTAATGCGCCATCAACAATGTGAAAGAATTGTATAATGTCTTCTTGATGTTTGTCCTTGTCAGGGCTTCCCTGTCCGTGAAACGTACCCGGCTGTGAAAAAGCATTAGCTGTTCCCCCTTTAGATGTTGCTAGCCGAAACTGACCTTCTTTAGCAGTCTCGTCTCTTTGCAGAGCTTCATCTAGACTTTTAGGGAGATTTTCTACTTCCACTTCATTGATGCTGTAGCGTGTTCCTTCAAAGAACCTGACATCTTGTTGGCTCAAAGCCAGTATATAGAAGCGACCATTGCCATTTAAAATTGGCAGCAGTGGCTTGATGTGAAATCGGTCTGTAACCACGACCAACTCTTGAAAATCAATTGGCAGGGTATAATAGCGAAAAATATTGTCAGAAATAAAAATCGCCAGCCCCGGCTCTCCCTTATGCTCCCAAAACTCTTGGGTATCAAGTTCATGGGATTTTTCTAATAATGCGATCGCATCTTTCTGTTCCAAACCCGCATCAATTAAACGAGTCTCGGCTTCTTTGACCAAATTTTTAAAGCGAATTGGGTCTTGTCGCACTTCTGGCCCGGCTGGGTGCGTTGGCATATAAATGGAAACACAATTTCCTTTTGGCTGTTCTATTAATGTCTTGATTTCCTCTCTAGAGATTAATTGCATATTATATCCCCCCTATCAACGTGACCAGATACATCAGACCAGACCATCGATATTCAACGATCTGATAGGACGTTATTCTCAGGTGATGGCGGTTGAAGTTCAACCGTTTTCTCCTAAGTTTATTTCACCTCAAGGAGAGTTTAGTTGCATCTTTCTTTTGATAAGAAATTACCCATTGTATACACTATCCTTTAGATGGATAAATCGGTGGTTCCAGAAGAATTATGAGGTCAATTGTTAGGAGGTTGGATTAAGTATGGGGTTTTGGGAGGAAGACTCAATAGAGTACGAAACATTCAAAAAATACGAATACGCATTATCTGCAATTGGTGTAGATTTTAGCAGGGAAGACGTGAAGGATATCTTAGAAGTATGTTGTTTTGGACTCGAAGATGCTTTAAAAGCCGTCATTGCGTATTGGATTTGGTTGCAGCAGCAAGAAAAACCAATGGAATATCCTAGCGCCGTATTAATCCGCGCACTTAACGAACAGTGGAAACCAAAAAATTGGCGTGATGAATGGCTCGGTCTACCCCAACTGCAATCTCAAGGGCAAAGATGGTACGAGAGTGCTGCCAAGATTTGGGGTTACGATCTGCGTAATCAAACTGTTGCAAATATTGCTTATGACCGAGGAAAAGAGTACATTGTATTCACTAACCGTAAAGAATTGCTGGTAGAGACTGCGTGGCATTGGGAATGGGAACGAGTACTTAAATACGCAACCACTTGATAAATAAATATTTTATGTCGCTAAACTACTACGAATATATAGATTCTCAGGATTGGCAGGAAGTCCGAAAACTTGCATTACAACGATCTGGGCGTAAATGTCAAATTTGTGGAACAGTAAATGATTTAGATGTTCATCATAATTCCTACGATAATCTTGGTAATGAACGGGAGCATTTAGAAGATTTAGTAGTGCTGTGTTCTGAGCATCATCAACTCTATCATGATTCATTAGCTGAAGTTCAGAGGCTTGTAGACCAAAGATTAGAAGAAAGACTACTTGGAGTTTTACTTCAGCAAAATCCTGCTTTTATTAAAACCTTATCTGATTTCCCTACTGATATTTTTACATCTAGTTTGAGAAGAGAAGTTTTTAATTACTTATGTTCTAGGGCTAGTGAGGAAAAAGCTATTGATTCGGTAATCATAGCTAGCTATTTAGCCCAGTGTAAAGTTTTGGAAGCAGAAGAAGCTGAAAAATTGCTAAATAATTGGGTTAGTTCTTCCTCTAACTTACAGAATGCAGAAAGTTATGCAAAAGAACTATATGACTTATATCTACGCCGACAAATTCAACAGTTACCTGCTAAAATAACACGACTTAATCGAAACTACCAGCGACCTATTATCAAATTAATCGATACTATACAAGCATCTATTCAGGTAATCGCTAACAAAAGTGACACTAATCAACTAATTCATATATCAGATACTTTAATCGAAACCTTTCAAAATATAGAAGAAAGACATCTAGGTATAACATTACCTGGCATTCCTTGTGGATTTTATGACTTGGATGCAATGACTAGCGGATTTCAGCGCTCTGATTTAATTATTGTAGCTGGACGGACATCAATGGGTAAGTCTGCTTTCTGCTTAGATATTGCTTCCAATGTTGCTAATATTTCTAAACTACCAGTTTGCATCTTTAGTTTAGAGATGTCAAAAGAGCAAGTTGTTCAACGCTTATTGTCAGCAGAAGCACAAATTGAAAGTAGTTACTTGCGGACAGGTCGCATTAGTAAAAGTCAATGGGAACTCCTCTCACGTGCAATATACAACTTGGCTGAACTTCCAATTTATATTGATGACCGTCCAAATCTTAGTGTTGCTAAAATTCAGTCTAAAGCCCGCCAAGTTATGCTCGAACACGAGAGTTCTTTAGGGTTAATTGTGATTGATTACATACAGTTATTGACAGGAGACAATGATGAAAATCGTGCGCGGGAGTTAGCAAAGATTACACGTTCTCTAAAAGGACTAGCCAAAGAACTCAATGTTCCTGTAATTGTATTATCTCAACT
Organism: uncultured Nostoc sp.; assembly: GCA_964252435.1. Classification (GTDB taxonomy): domain Bacteria; phylum Cyanobacteriota; class Cyanobacteriia; order Cyanobacteriales; family Nostocaceae; genus Nostoc. Next base: position 26 of record CAXUOL010000753.1, on the reverse strand, counting down.
TAACCGAAGTGTTGAATCTCGAACTA
>CAXUOL010000752.1:0-3685 GCA_964252435.1 uncultured Nostoc sp. | reverse complement strand
CCAGAGGCTAGAAACGAGATTTTAAAAAGGTTTTGGCTTAAGTTTACACCAATGGGCAGTGCCGTGCCCCTACGGGTGTACCTCACACAAACGAGAAGCGCTATAACTACTCCCAACTCTTCACTTTCACCGATTCTCCACATAAAAAAAGAGGGTTTTTCCCTCTTGATAAAATGATTTAATACTCTTACTTAAAGATAAGTAAAACTATAAAAAATCTATATTACTCTTCAATAGCTGCTGGAATTTCCTCTTCAATTTCCGTCGCTGCTGGAATCTCTGTTTCAATTGTCGCAACTACTGGAATATCTTCTTCAAGTTCTGCTGCTGGTGGAATATCTTCGTCAAGTTCTGTTGCTGGTGGAATATCTTCTTCTGCTACAACTTCCGCAGGTGCAGCCGCAGCAGTAGCGCCTTGCTGCTTGGCTAATAGCTGTTCGCGATACTTAGCAGCCATTTCTTCCGCCTTATCGTAAACCAAATCCCGGTTTTTAATCATGTCGCCGGGTTCGGGTTCTAGCTGCTTGGTAGATAGGGAAATGCGACCCCTTTCTGCATCCAAGTCAATGATCATAACTTTTACTTCATCATTGACATTGAACACGCTATGAGGTGTATCAATATGTTCGTGAGAAATCTCAGAAATATGCAGTAGACCACTGACGCCGCCAATGTCGATGAAAGCACCGTAGGGTTTGATCCCACGAACAGTACCAATTACTACTTCGCCGACTTCTAGGCGGTTCATCTTGCGCTCAACCAGTGCCCGACGGTGAGATAGAACGAGGCGGTTACGTTCTTCATCCACCTCTAAGAATTTCAACGGCAGATCCTCACCTACCAATTCTTCTTTAGGTTTGCGGGTACTGATATGAGAACCTGGGATAAAGCCACGTAATCCTTCAATCCGTACCAATGCTCCACCGCGATTGGTTGCAAATACGCCAGAACGGACAGTAGCATCTTCTGCTTGCAGCTGTCGCACACGTTCCCAAGCCCGCATATATTCAATACGGCGAATGGAAAGGGTTAATTGACCATCTTCGTTTTCATCAGTAAGGATGAAAAATTCGCGCGTTTCGTTGGACTGTAATACTTCTTCCGGGCTATCCACCCGGTTTATAGACATTTCTTGTATAGGTATATATGCTGCGGTTTTAGCACCAATGTCAATCAGAGCGCCGCGCGGCTCTATACTGAAAACTGTTCCTGGGACAACATCACCAGGGCTAAAATGATAATCGTATTTGTCAAGTAGAGCAGCGAAATCTTCGTGAGTGAATCCAATTTCTGTAGCGGTTAAATTCTGATTGACCATGCTGATTTGTTCCTGGTTCTAGTCTCCGTAAAGGTGGTGCGACAAGCGCGATGCGTTATGTAAGCAGTTCTATGGCAGCTTACACAAAACATCCTTTTTCATCCTAGCGCAGAAAAGCTAGCATTAACACATATCTACTCCCAAGATTGGAAATTATATCACAATATAAAAATGATTTGTCATTTACTTAGTAGTGAAAACCAAAAAAGGACAAACACAATAATATCCGTTGCCACCATGATTAGTAGCAACGGATATTAAGATTAAATCTGCTCAAATGTCTGTGGATAGTAATCTACTTATCTTTTGGTTTCTCAAAGCGAGGGGGTTCGCGAAATGCGATCGCAAAGAAGAGAGTACCTATACACAGAGTAAAAATCAAGATGTACGCAACGCTTTCCATATTACGATTTCCTCTTTATCCAGCCAGTAATTAAAGTTTTTAATGCTGAGTCATCTAAGTACTGAGTCACAGCCTTAACTCAGAACTCAGCACTCAGAACTCAGCACTGAAATTAAAGGGCTTCTTTCCGGCGGGTTGACTTGTCACCCACTTTCTGGAACAGACCCCACTCAACTTGTTCTTCAAGATCCGCGTCAACACCAGCAAATACGTCTCGGTAGATTGTCCGAGCGCCATGCCAGAGATGACCAAAGAAGAACAAAAGAGCAAATACGGCGTGTCCAAAGGTAAACCAACCTCTAGGACTGGTGCGGAATACACCATCAGAGTTCAAGGTTTCTCGGTCAAATTCAAAAATTTCACCGCCTTGAGCCTTACGGGCGTACTTCTTCACATCAGCTGGTTCTGTAAAGGTCTGACCATTCAGATTGCCACCGTAGAAACTAACGGTGACACCAGATTGCTCGAAGCTATACTTAGATTCTGCCCGACGGAAGGGAATGTCAGCGCGGACAATTCCATCTGCATCAGTCAAAATCACAGGGAAGGTTTCAAAGAAGTTGGGGAGACGACGTACAGTCAATTCCCGCCCTTCAGAATCTTTGAATACGGCATGACCTTGCCAAGACTGGGCAATGCCATCACCTTTCACCATCGGTCCTGTACGGAATAGACCGCCTTTAGCGGGGCTATTACCGACATAATCGTAGAAAGCCAATTTTTCAGGAATCTGCGACCAAGCTTGGTCAAGGGTTGCACCTTGAGCAACGTTTGTTTGGACGCGGCGCTGAATTTCTTGACGGAAGTAATTTTGATCCCATTGATAGCGGGTAGGGCCAAACAATTCGATGGGTGTGGCGGCGTTACCGTACCACATAGTACCAGCAACAACGAAAGCAGCAAAGAAAACTGCTGCAATACTGCTAGAAAGTACTGTTTCAATGTTCCCCATCCGTAGGGCTTTGTAGAGCCGTTCGGGGGGTCTAACTGTGAGGTGAAATAAGCCTGCAATAATACCAACAACACCAGCGGCAATGTGGTGAGCCGCAATGCCACCAGGGTTATAGGGGTTAAAACCATCTGGTCCCCATTCTGGTGCTACTGCCTGGGCAGCGCCAGTTACACCATAAGCGTCAGAAACCCATATCCCCGGTCCAAATAGTCCGGTGACGTGAAAAGCACCAAATCCAAAACAAAGTAGACCAGATAAGAACAGGTGAATGCCAAACATTTTTGGCAAGTCGAGAGCCGGTTCGCCAGTGCGGGGATCTCTAAAAAGTTCCAAATCCCAGTAAACCCAGTGCCATACGGCGGCTAGAAATAGCAGACCGGAAAGAACAATATGAGCAGCAGCAACGCCTTCAAATGACCAGAAGCCAGGATCGCTTGATGGTCCACCAGTAACGTTCCAACCACCCCAAGATTGAGTGACGCCCAAACGTGACATAAAGGGTAGGACGAACATTCCTTGACGCCACATCGGATTGAGAACTGCATCGCTAGGGTCAAAAACAGCCAGTTCGTAGAGTGCCATCGAACCAGCCCAGCCTGCTACTAAGGCTGTGTGCATTAAGTGTACAGAAATTAGTCGCCCTGGATCATTCAGAACGACTGTATGTACTCGGTACCAGGGTAGTCCCATCGACTACGCTCCTCCTCGATGAGTTAGTTTACAAAGCAATTTTCTTACTGAGGTTATGAGAGACGAAAATCGCCACTCATAAAACTCTCTCTTGTTTTTTGTTATTGCCAGAGCCAGAGTCTCACCACAGCTTAGTCTTAATAGGTCAGACAGCGTGGGAGATGAGGCAATGCTTACTCGCTTCGGGAGGTTTACCTATGTAGGGTAGCCATCGCCAAGCAAAAATGAGAATGTTTTAAAAAGTGTAACTATTGATGGAATTGTTTGCAAGCGTGTAAATTGATGCGATCGCGTAGCATCTCCAAGTTTTTTCGCTACCAAT
>CAXUOL010000751.1:0-3686 GCA_964252435.1 uncultured Nostoc sp. | reverse complement strand
TTTCCTGATCTGCCCATTTATCTGCTTGCGTCACCAAACTACCATCAGCTTTTTGAGAAGCCTGTACTTGCCCAAAATCTTCCATGAGCTGCTTGCCCACTCTGGTAGTGGTAGTTTGGGCAAAATCAAGAATTGTTGTCCAAAAATCATTCATTGGTTAATTCTCGCGCAAAGGCGTAAAGAAGCAAAGCGTTTTCTACATCTTTGCTTGGGAGGGTAAAGTTCAATCTAGTTCTCTTTCTAAAATAGATGCGATCGCAGTTTTAGCATTCATCTGAAATTCTTTCACATTCACCCGCCATAGTAACCAAACAGCGACGAGCATCCCTATTGCTTGCACCGCAAATACCATGCTGTATGCTAACACTGGTAAAGGGAACAGCATTTTACCTAAATTTAATACTGCGCCACCAAGTATTGTCGCTAATCCTCTAGCCATTGCTTGAGATAATCCCCAAGCCCCAATAAATGTACCCGCCGTTTCAGCAGCCGTCAAATCCAACATCAAACTGGTAGCACCAGCTGTGATGACTCCAGATGACAGACCAAAAACAAGTAGGCTACCCATCAATAAACCTGGGTTGGCGCTAAACCCTGACATAATGATTAAACCAAAGCTGACGGCTGCACTGATACACCCAATTTTAGTAGTCTGTTTCTTCCCTAAGCGCGGCAAAAGCAAAAAACCAGTAGAGCTAATTCCTATGAGGGTGCCGATCCCAAAAGGAATGTTTAGTCTAGTGGTTTGAGAAATACACATCCCGAAAACTTCTCCACCATAAGGCTCTAAAACTGCATCCTGCATAAAGATACTAATAGTCAGCACCAAGAGGAAACTAAAAAATACTCCAGTTTGGCGATTAGCAGTCAGCACTCGTAAAGCTGTACCTAAAGTTATTTGGTCTTCTCTACCTACCAAAGAAGAACGGGAAGTGTAACGGGAATACTTCTTTTCCACGCCGAAAGTTGCCAGCAGTGATAGTCCAAAGACGATCGCAGGCATAATTATAAAAACGGGGTTGATTGTCGATTGTAATTTAGCTATGTCAACGACTTTGTTGGACTGAGAAGGGTTATAGGCTAAAAGAGCTGTCCCACAAATTTCTGGTCTTTCTAGCAACTTAGAGCTAACTACTGCTCCAATGACAATGCCAATCATCAGCATTGACCAGACAATCCCAATCAATTTGGAGCGGTTATCTTCATCAGTAACATCTACCAAAAGGGCAGTAAAAGGTGTAGAACTGGCACTCAAAGCTAAACCATATCCTGCAAAAGTTAATGCCAGCACTCCCGCCCAGCCATAGGTTTGGAAACTCCAGCCAGTGGTTTGCAAACTACTACCTAGTTGCCAAACTACTTGCACAGCCAAGAAAGATACAGTAGTAAATAATATCGCACCAATCCAGACATAGCTAGTGCGATGATAGCCCAGCAATGGCTTGGCATCAGACATTTGCCCAAACCAGATCCGTGCAGGGCTAACAAATTGGTGCATGGCAATAGCACCAGCCGTAATTAATGGCAAGACTTTCAACTCGTCAATCATCACTCGATTCAGCACACCCAAGGTGAGAAGCGACATGATGCCTAATCCCATCTGAAACAAACCCAGTCGGAACATTGTCAGTAAATTAATTCTCGGCAATGATTGCAAAGGTATCGACGGATTTGATTCAGGATTGGGTGAAACATTGCTGGTGGCCATAGCTACTTTTTCCTATGCTTTATAGGATTTAATCTCTCTCTTTAAATAAACATAAACCCTACCCGCTCCAAATCAGCGAACGAAAAGTGGAAGTTGCGTTAGCGTAGCTCACCAAAGGTATCGCACTTATTTGGCAAGCAGTTATACTCCTCGATTAGCTTATGCTTGGGCCAAGTTAGGATTAATCTTTATGGTTTGGTTGTAATCCGCGATGTCTACGATGGTCACTGAGCTTTGTCGAAGTGCGGGCTACGCCTACGCATAACGAGAGAATTTTAGGATGAAGTAGTGAAACGAGATTCTATTTACTATCAAATTTTTAAGCGCTTTCCTGGGTTACTCTTTGAACTGGTTGATAATCCTCCTCTGCAAGGGCAAAACTATCGATTTGAATCAGTTGAAGTCAAAGAAACCGCTTTTCGCATCGATGGTGTATTTTTACCTCCAGAGGATGCAACATCGCGGGTGATATTTTTTGCTGAAGTTCAATTTCAAAAGGATGAAGCCCTCTACCATCGGTTCTTTACTGAGTCGCTGATGTACCTGAACCGGAATCGTTCTCAGTACGATGACTGGTTCTGTGTAGTAATTTTTTCATCACGCTCTTTGGAACCAAGCGATCAAAAAACTCATAGAATATTTCTCAACAGCGACCAAGTGCAGCGAATCTATTTAGATGAGTTAGGCGCAACTAATCAGCAGCCAATAGGTATCAACTTAATGCAGTTGACTCTAGCATCGGATGAAGTGATGGCACAGCAAGCAAAGCAATTGATTGAGCGGATAAAATTAGAGGAAACGGAAACGCTGCCGAAAACCGAAATACTAGATATCATAACCACAATTGCCGTTTATAAGTTTTCTTCGTTGAGTAGAGAGGAAGTTGAAGTTATGCTAGGACTGACTTTGGAGCAAACAAGGGTTTATCAGGAAGCGAAAGCTGAGGGTCGAGAAGAAGGTCGAGAAGAAGGTCGAGAAGAAGGTCGAGAAGAACGGGAAGCTGAAATGTTGAAACTTACCGTGCCTCTGTTACTAAGAACAGGGATGAGTGTGGAGCAGATTGCTCAACATCTCAATGTTGATATAGAAGCTGTCCAGCTTGCCGCACAACAGCAAAACACATAGAATCGACATTTCATGTCTGTTGTTATATTTTTGCAAAATGAGGAGAGCTTGATTAAAATCCTCAATTGCCCTTTTATGGTTTTCAGAGCGATCGCACTCCAGCAACTACAATGAGAGTACAACTAGTGTTGTACCTTCAAAAGCTGACAAAATGAAACGCACACTATATATTCCTGATGAGTTGTGGACACAACTTGATCAATACTTAAAGGATCATCCAGAGCAAAACCCATCAAGTGTTGTACAGGCAGCACTGGCGGAAAAGTTACGCCCTAAAAATGGTTCAAGGCTACTATCGCTGGCAGGAATCGTAGAAAATGCTCCTACAGACGCTTCAGTTAATCAAGACTATTTGATGCAAGGATGAAGCGTCTCGTTTTGGATGCAGGCCCCCTGATTGCCTTGGTTTCTGTCCAAGATGACTACCATCAGGAATGCAAAGCGGATTTTAGTAAGTTACCAGCGTTGTTTGGTGAGGTTCTAACCCCTCTATCAGTGCTGTTTGAAGTTTACAAGTTTGTGCTGCGAGAACAATCGAGCCGTGCTGCAATGACTGCACTAAGCGTCATTAGTGAGAACACAGTGATTGTACCAGTGAGTATGGAAATGTTTCACGAGATTTACAGCATGGTTCGCCAGATACCAGAATGGCAAGGAACTTTAGAGGATGCGTCTGTTGTAGCGGTAGCTCAACTTTATGACGCTAGTGTTTGGACATTAGATTACAGAGATTTGAGTTGGTTCAAGAGTCTGGAATTGTGGTCTTTGTGATCATTACACAGGTAGGTTTAAACATTATGAAAATGTGGTTTTAACTACGCTATTCCATTGAATTAGTAAGATAAACTTGCCG
>CAXUOL010000750.1:2845-3701 GCA_964252435.1 uncultured Nostoc sp. | reverse complement strand
AATGTTTCGATGGGGCTGATGTTGGAACAGTTAACGCCAACATTGTTAAATAGTGTACATCGGCACGCACCGAGTAAATTACCAGAAGTTCGTTTACAGCAATTGCAATGGGCGGGAGAGTTGCAGATTCCCTTTACAACTGGGTTACTGTTGGGAATTGGAGAAACAGTTGATGATTGCTGGGAAACATTAACAGCTATATCTCAACTGCATCAACGTTATCACCATATTCAAGAAGTTATCTTGCAACCTCATAGTCCAGGATATCAGCAAACCTTTGATGCACCACCTTTTAACCCTCATCAGTTACCAGAAGTAATTGCTAAAGCACGTCAGATTTTACCGCCAGATATTACTATTCAAATTCCGCCGAATTTAGTTAAAGATGACCGATGGTTACTCGCTTGTATCGAAGCTGGTGCGCGAGATTTAGGTGGAATAGGGCTAAAAGATGAAGTGAATCCTGATTATCCTCATATACAGGAACAGGCATTAAGAAAAATTTTACAACCTGCGGGGTGGGAACTGGTAGCCCGTTTGCCAGTTTATCAGCAGTTTGATGGCTGGTTGTCGGGAGAATTACAAACAGCAGTGAAACGCTGGCGCAAGACTCTAACCCCAGTTTCTCTTTTGTAAGAATAGGGAAGTAGAGATTTTGCCATCTCGTAGTAGTTTTTTTGCTGACGAGTATTTGATGTGCATTTATCCACCTTTGAACTCCATTAATGAGCCTTTGAACTCCATTAATGAGCCTTTGAACTCCATTAATGAACCTTTGAACTCCATTAATGAACCTATTAACTTCATAAATGATAAATTTATAAACTATATTTAAAATAATAAAAAAAATATAAAA
>CAXUOL010000750.1:0-2829 GCA_964252435.1 uncultured Nostoc sp. | reverse complement strand
TCCTTTTAACTTCTTTAATGATCCTTTGAACTCCATTAATGAACCTTTGAACTCCATTAATGAGCCTTTGAACTGGATTCATCTACCTCAATTCTGTATGATCTCAATTATTATGAGCATCATTGCTATATTTTTTACCTATGGTTAATAGTACTGACTTACTCTCAAACCTCTACAACGCCTTTAATCCCTTTGAACCCTTACCCGCAGGAGATCCAAAATATGTAGATTGTCAGGATGTGCGGGGAGATGCGGATATTTTGCAAGAGTTGGGAAATCGGATGCAATTGGCAAATACAAATACTTGCCAATTGTATTCTGGTCATCGGGGTGCGGGAAAGTCTACAGAATTACTCAGATTAAAGAAGTATTTAGAAAATCGGAAATTTTATGTTGTCTATTTTGCGGCTGATGAAGAGGATATCGATTCAGAAGATGCCCAATATACAGATATTCTCCTCGCCTGTACCCGCCGTTTGCTCAAAGATTTAAAAGAAATTGCTAGTCCTGATCCTATACTCAACTGGTTAAAAAGTCGTTGGGAAGATTTAAAAGATTTGGCGCAGACTCCCATAGAGTTTGAAAGTCTGGGAGTAGAAGCCAAACTTGCTCAGTTTGCCAAGTTGACCGCAAATTTAAGAGCTGTTCCTGAATTGCGCCAGAAGATTCGCCAAAAAATTGATCCTTACACCGTCACTTTAATTCAGGTGTTGAATGAGTTTCTAGCGGATGCAAAAAAGAACTTACCTACGGGTAAAACTCAACTGGCGGTAATTGTCGATAATTTAGACCGGATGGTGTTAGTCAAAGACGGAGAACGCACCAACTATGAGGAAGTCTTTTTAGACCGCAGCGAACAACTCCAAGCTTTAGATTGCCATTTGATTTACACTGTCCCGATTTCAATGGTCTATTCTACCAGGGCAACAGACCTCAGAGATATCTACGGCGACCCCCAAATTTTGCCGATGATTATGGTAAACACTCTTAAGGGCGAAGTTTACCAGCCAGGACTAAAGAAAGTTAAGGAAGTAATTAACAAGCGAGTCCGGCAAATTGCACCCGAACTATCACTAGAGAAGGAAGTTTTCGACAGTCCCCAAACCTTAGACAGACTTTGTTTGATGAGTGGAGGTCATGTAAGGAATTTGCTATTGTTAACTCAAGATGCCATTGGACGCACTGAAGAGTTACCTGTTTCAGAAAAGGCGGTGCGACGAGCAATTACTCAAGCTAGAGATACTTTTCGCCGTGCTGTGGAAAATCATCAATGGTGTCTGTTAGCAGAAGTGTCTTCTTCTAAACGTATTATTAATGATGACTTGTATCGGAGCTTGATGTATAACCGCAGTCTTTTAGAATATCGTTATTTGGATGATGAGGGAGAGATGCAGCGTTGGTATGATATTCATCCATTGATTCAAGGAATTCCAGAATTTAAAGAAGCCGTAGCGAAACTTTCATGAACCCAAATTTAAGCGATTGGGATGATGATTTACCCCCAGAACCAGAAGAAGCTTATCAAGACTTACTTCGCGCACTGAAGCGTAAATCAGGATTTGGTTTGTTTTTTGTCCAATGTACACCTGTGAAAGCAGACAACTTCATTGTCAAGCTTCCCCAGGAGATTCCGCAGAAGAAAATTGCAGTTTTGTCCTTAGTTGAGGCGATTGATAATTTATATCAGCTAGTAGCAGAGTTTATTAAAGACAAGCAAATTGATATTTTATTGATAAAGGGTTTGGAATATTCTTTATACAAGTATGAGAAAAGAAATTTTGGTGAAATTACCGAAGGACAATTTAGCAATTTAACCAGTGTTCCGCATATTTTAAATCACTTAAACCAACAGCGAGAACGCTTTAGAGATGATTTTACCATTAGCTTTGTTTTTCTTTTGCGTTCATTTTCGATAAACTATTTTATTCATCGCGCCCCAGATTTTTTCGATTGGCGTTCTGGAGTGTTTGAATTACCAACAACATCAGAAGTAGTAGAACAAGAATCAAATCGGTTGTTATTGGAAGGAAACTATGAAGAATATCTAAAACTCAGCCAGGAAAAAAAAATTGAGAAAGTCCTGGAAATTCAAGATTTGCTAACAGAAAAATACCAGACAGAGAATCATAAGTTTAATTTACTATTACAAATGGGAAATTTACTATACACTGTTAAGGAATATGAGGCCGCAATCACATTCTATTACCAAGCACTGAAATTTAAACCAGATTACCATCATGCTTGGAGCAATAAAGGTAGTGCACTATTTAATTTAGGACGCAATGAAGAAGCGATCGCATCCTACAACCAAGCTATACAAATTAAACCAGATTTTCACGAAGTTTGGAGCAATAAAGGTAGTGTACTATTTAATTTAGGATGCAATGAAGAAGCGATTGTATCTTTAGACCAAGCACTGAAAATTAAACCAGATTACTACTATGCTTGGAATAACAAAGGTACTGCATTCTTGAATTTAGGACGCAATGAAGAAGCGATTGTATCTTTTGACCAAGCACTAAAGATTAAACCAGATTATCACGAAGCTTGGAACAATAAAGGTAATGCACTATTGAATTTAGGACGTAATGAAGAAGCGATTGTATCTTTTGACCAAGCACTGAAGATTAAACCAGATTATCACGAAGCTTGGAACAATAAAGGTAATGCACTATTTAATTTAGGACGTAATGAAGAAGCGTTTGCATCCTACAGTCAAGCGATACAAATTAAACCACATTTTCACGAAGCTTGGAACAATAGAGGTTGTGCATTATTGAATTTAGGACGTAATGAAGAAGCGATTGTATCTTTTGACCAAGCACTAAA
>CAXUOL010000749.1:0-3708 GCA_964252435.1 uncultured Nostoc sp. | reverse complement strand
CCCACCACATCACTATCCTTCTTGTAGACTGGGTTAAATCTTGAGCTGTCTTTTGCTTGAATCTGCTGCGATACAGCGTTTAGGCAAAGCGATTTTTTTGAAGTTATGCCGCCCACTGTGCTTTATCACCCATTGGCTCTCAATCCTTCCGCTCTAGATATTAGACATCAGCTTATCAAGATTTTGGTTGAATGGCAGATTAAGAGCAAAAATACTCACCCCATCTTTTGTAAACTTTATGAAAAAACTATGACACTTGGTAAGCCCTGATAATGAGACAGCTAATCTAACTGCTACTGCTAAACCACAGGTTATGAGAGAATTTATAAAATTTAGAGAATGTTCTGGGAAGAGATCCCGCCGATTAAGTAATTTATGATATCAGAACTGCCAATAATTGCAAGCGATCGCCTATTATTACGAGCAGCGATCCATGAAGATATACCCCAAATTCTTAAATACTTTATTGATAACAAAACTTATCTGACTCCATTTTACCCTCTTTGGGCTGATGGTTTTTTCACTGAAGAATATTGGCAATATCAGATAGAGAATAGTTTTCTAGAATTTATCAATGGGCAATCGTTAAAACTATTTGTTTTTACCAAAAAAAATCCTACCGTAGTTATTGGAACAGTCAATTTTAGTAACTTTGTCCGAGGAGCCGCTCATTTTTGCTATGTGGGATATAGCCTTGCTGAAAATAAACAAGGTAAAGGATATATGACAGAGGGGTTAAAATATGCAACTCAATATCTATTTCAAGAGTTAAATTTTCACCGAGTCATGGCTAATTATATGCCTCACAATCGCCGCAGTGGTAATGTACTCAAAAGACTCGGTTTTGTCATTGAAGGATACGCTAGAGACTATTTGTTAATTAATGGGCAATGGGAAGATCATATTTTGACAAGTCTTACAAATCCTCATTGGAAAGAACCTAAAATTTAAAAAGGCTGAAGATTATTGTTAAGATAACTTATTTTATTTATCGATTATACCTGCTGAGAAATCCATTTATTTATAATCGCTACTTATGAACCTTGTTTAGCAATCTATACAAGTAAGCAATACTTAAAATTTACAAAGAAGGCAGGAGGCAGAGGGCAGTCCCAATGAAAAAATTTCACCGCCAAGCAATGAAAATCTGGCTTTTCCCTACACCCTACACCCTTACACCCCTAAACCCACTTTCAAGTCAGAAGGCAGGAGGAAAGAAGTATGAATAAAAACTTTAGTTCTGGGTATAAAGCCCAGTTCAAAACAAGAATTGTATCGAGACGCATAGCACGACTTGCATTACGTCCAAGATCAATCCCACGTTTTAAAACGTGGGTTCCTCCAGCAAGAACTGCCTCCTATCTCCTGCCTCCTGAATTAAATACTTATTTGTAATTTGTGAGTAATGCCCACATTACAGCTATTTGCAATACTATGATATTTATCTAAGAATGAATTTAATATATCAATTGTGAATATCTACAAATTCATAGCAAATTCATAATAACTACACAACAACTCCACAAGCAAATGCAATAGTAATATTTGTTCACTACCAGGCTTAGTTATTAAGGTTAGCTTTCGCCGATGTGTCCAATTTTCTTAAATAGTTGAGGAGTCTTTTAAAATGCTCATTAATTGTATAAAGCGCTTATCTGTCTTTTCTACTATCTTCGCTTTTGCTACCATCTTAAACGGAGTTGTATTGGCAGCACCAGTCCCAAATTCTGCTACTACACCAGCCTTAAAAACTCAGACTAGTGCTGCATCACATCAGCCAATCAAACTCACACAGCAACAGCGCCTACAAATCCAAATAGCTCGCCAGCAAAGAGATAAGGATATTGAGGCTCTATTAAACCCGTCCCAAGATACTAAATTTAAGGCGGCACTGCAATCCCGTCAGAGAATAAGAATAGTTTTAAAATCTTTGGATCTGAATCAAGATCAACAGAAACAGGTTCAATCAATTTTGCAAACTTATAACCTGCAAGTGAAAAAAATTCTAGCTTCACAAGTATCACAACCAACATCAAACCCAGTAGGAATTGCTGCACCAACATCACAACCAATTAAAAAATAAAAACTTAGTTTTGTTTAATTAAGTTTAAGTTTCACAAGACTGGCGGATTTTATCCAAACTTAGGTTGAGCCAGTCTTATTTTTTTAATTGCAAAACTTTATTTCTTCTAAAAGAAGGCAATTTTGGGTCATTAGCCAGTTTAAAAAGAAGAATTGCATCGGTCGGAAGGTGTCATAAAATACAAACAAGTCAGTGCGGTCTTCTCTGTTCTCTACGAGACGCTTTGCGTTCACATAGCCTCTGTTTTTGGCAGAAGAGGAGACGCCCACCGCTTCAATTCCACGTTTTTCAAGGTGGGTTACTCCTACTCCTGCCTCCTGAAACGCTCCCGATTTTGATAGCATTTAGATATAGGTCGCTTTTTGCGTCTATGCTGATGATGATGAAGCCAGAGGTAGTATTAAAGGAAGAATGAATTAAGCTTTGCTCGTAATGACTCTGGCTGAAACTCCAAACTACAAGAATTCTAGCAATCCTTTTCTCACCCTCAACTACGAAACTGCCCTAGAATCTCTAGGCGGCGACTACTACGATGAGGTTGCAGCAGCGGAATTTCCCCAACACCTCCTGCGTTGGCGTAACGATGAACTATTACCCCGTTTCGGTCTAGACCCCCAAGTAGTCAAAGACGAAGATTTCATCAGAGCCTTTGGTCAATTTCAGGGACGCAAACCCTTGTTAGCACTGCGTTACCACGGCTATCAATTTGGTGAATATAACGGACAGTTAGGTGATGGTAGAGGTTTTCTCTACGGGCAAGTACGCGCCAATGATGGCGAATTATACGATTTTGGCACTAAAGGTTCTGGGAGAACGCCCTACTCCCGTGGTGGCGATGGTATGCTCACGCTCAAAGGTGGAGTGCGGGAAGTTCTGGCTGCGGAAGCACTGCACTACTTGGGTGTACGTACTTCGCGCTGTCTGAGCATGATTGAAACAGGTTTACCACTTTGGCGGGGCGATGAACCTTCACCTACCCGTTCAGCTGTGATGATTAGAATGAGCAGTTCTCATATTCGGTTTGGCACTTTTGAGCGACTGCACTATTTCCAGCGTCCAGATTTAACTAAGAAGCTGTTAGACCACGTAATTGAGCAGTATTATCGACACTTAAATGCTGAAGAAGATAAATATACTCTGTTTTACGCCGAATTAGTTAAACGGGTTGCAGAATTAGTAGCGCAGTGGATGGCAGCTGGCTTTTGTCATGCAGTCCTGAATACTGACAATATGTCGATTACTGGAGAGAGCTTTGACTATGGGCCTTACGCATTTATTCCGAGTTATAACCCATCCTTTATAGCTGCATATTTTGATTATTATGGACGCTACTGTTACGGTAATCAACCAAGTATTTGTCATCTGAATTTACAAATGCTCCAAGAACCTTTAAAGGCAATTATTGATAAAGGCGAAATGGAAGCTAGATTAGCAATGTTTGATGAGTATTATCAAGCTGAATACAGTTCTTTGATGTTGAAAAAGTTAGGTTTTTCGGAACTGCCACATCCACAAGCTGCGGAACTGTTGAATCTAACGATTGAATTCTTGAAAGAGAGCCAAGTTGGTTATCACCAATTCTTTTATGAGATGGCTCGGACTTTTTCATCGAAATGGCGAGATGA
>CAXUOL010000748.1:0-3718 GCA_964252435.1 uncultured Nostoc sp. | reverse complement strand
CCAACTCCCAACTCCCAACTCCCAACTCCCAACTCCTAACTCCTAACTCCTAACTAACTTTTGTTGGGGCCAACTTCACATTAGTCGCCAGACCAACTGCTTGCAGCAATTGAACTGTCATCCAGGTTAAATCGATTTCCCACCATTCCAGCCCATGACGAGCTGAGTATTGAAAGGCATGATGGTTATTATGCCAGCCTTCGCCGAAAACTAGTACGGCTACCCACCAGCAATTAGTCGATTGATCGCCAGAATCATAGCTCTGATAGCCAAATTTGTGAGTCGCGCTGTTCACCAACCAAGTGCAGTGGTAAACCCAGACAATGCGAACAAAAATTCCCCAAATAACAAACGGCCAGCCACCTAGAAGCAAAAGCAATACACCTAGAGCAACCTGGATCAAAATGAAATATTTTTCTAAAAACTGATAAACTGGGTCTTCGGCAATGTCTTTGGTGAAACGAGGAACATCAGCGTGAGCGGGACAGTAGTGAATCAGCCAATCCATGTGGCTCCACCAGAAGCCTTTATTAGAATCATGGGGATCAGCGTCAGTATCCGAGTGTAAATGATGGATGCGATGTGTCCCGATCCACTCAATAGGGCCTCCTTGACACGAGAGTGTACCGAAGAAAACCAGGAGATACTCCAGCCACTTGGGAGTTTGAAAACTGCGGTGGGTGACAAGGCGATGAAATCCTAGAGTCACGCCTAAACCACCAGTCACCCAGTACAGCAAGAAACCCACACCAACTGCCGTCCAGCTAAAGTTACCAGGAACAAAGGCAAATAAAGCGCCGATGTGCAGTCCAATGAAAAACAGGGTATTAACCCAGTTAATTTGAGGTTTTGTTGAGGTAGCAATTGTCATGCAGTAACCTGAATTTGATTTTTCCAGCCTAGTCTGCGCGATCTTAAAATCCGCATATCTATAATTTTTTTTGAACGAGGAACTGATGAACAGCTTAGAACAGCTGCGGCAAGCAGAACAGGCACTATTAGAAATTTTTTCTGGAATTGACACTAAGGTCAAGCATAATCTAAAACGAGTGCTGGATGCCTTTCGTAATCACCGTGTAGGCGCACACCACTTTGCTGGTGTAAGTGGCTATGGTCACGATGATTTAGGACGAGAAACTTTAGATAAAGTTTTTGCCGAAGTTATGGGTGCCGAGGCGGCGGCGGTGCGAGTGCAGTTCGTTTCGGGAACTCATGCGATCGCCTGTGCTTTGTTTGGTGTTCTCCGTCCGGGAGATGAAATGTTAGCAGTGGTCGGTTCTCCCTACGATACGCTTGAAGAAGTCATTGGTTTACGAGGTCAAGGTCAAGGTTCCCTGATCGAGTTTGGCATAAATTACCGCCAATTGGAGCTAACCCCCGAAGGAACTATAGATTGGCAAGCAATAAGAACTAGTGTGGCTGAAAACACTCGTTTAGTCTTAATTCAGCGCTCTTGTGGCTATTCTTGGCGTCCTAGTTTATCAATTACTGATATTGAAAAAATCGTCTACTTAGTCAAACAGCAAAACCCAAACACCGTTTGCTTTGTAGATAACTGCTACGGCGAATTTATTGAAACCAGGGAACCTACAGCCGTAGGTGCTGATTTAATGGCTGGGTCATTGATTAAAAATCCTGGTGGCACTATTGTCAGCGCTGGCGGTTATGTCGCCGGTCGTGCTGACTTAGTGGAAGCATCCGCCTGTCGCCTCACTGCTCCCGGTATCGGTAGTTATGGCGGTGCTACTTTTGACCAAAATCGCCTGCTGTTCCAAGGCTTATTTCTGGCTCCGCAGATGGTAGGAGAGGCGATGAAAGGGACTTATCTTACTGGTTATGTATTTGATCAACTCGGTTATCCAGTAAATCCCGCTCCCCTAGCTCCCCGTGGGGATGTAATTCAGGCAATTAAACTTGGTTCAGCCGAAAAGCTAATTGCTTTCTGTAAAGCTATACAACAGCATTCTCCGATCGGTTCCTACTTAGACCCCATTCCAGATGATATGCCGGGGTATGAGAGCCAGGTAGTGATGGCTGGGGGGACATTTATTGAAGGGAGTACTTTGGAATTATCAGCAGATGGGCCTTTGCGTGAACCATATATAGTTTATTGCCAGGGTGGGACTCATTGGACTCATGTAGCGATCGCCCTGGAAGCTGCGATCGATGCAGTTGGCAGTAATGCACAGCACATATTCTTTTAGGATATAGTGACCAAACCGGATTGAAGCAATCCTAGAAAAGATAGCACAAAGGGCTGAAGCGAATATGGTAGCTATAGAAGCGGATAGATGCGCGATTGCCCAACTACACTCAACGGTAAATTCCTTGTTGCAGGTATGTAACTTTGAAGCAATTGTCATTGAACTCAGAGAAATCAGATCGGAAATTAGAGGCTTGAGAACTGAAAGTCAACACATTTTAGAACATTTGTTCGGTAGACAGGAGAACGGCAAGTAATGAGCGATCGCCATAATCGTACTACTGCTACACGTCTCAATGTCTACATCCAAGGTCAAGGATTCCCAATTTTGGGCTTACATGGTCATCCTGGTACTGGTCGTAGTCTTTCTGTCTTTACCAATCATTTATCAAAACGCTACCAAACTTTTGCCCCTGATTTACGTGGATATGGCAAAAGTCGCTACAACGGCAATTTTGACATGAATGACCATTTGATTGATTTAGAAGCGCTTCTAGACCGTTTGCAGATTGAAAAGTGCTTAATATTGGGATGGTCACTTGGAGGCATTCTGGCAATGGAGATGGCATTACGTTTGCCAGAGCGCATTACTGGGCTGATTTTGGTGGCGACAGCTGCAAAACCCCTTGGCAGTCATCCTCCTATTACTTGGCAGGATAATTTATATACTGGCATTGCTGCCCTATTAAACTATATAAAACCGAGTTGGCAATGGAATATTGAAACTTTTGGTAAGCGATCGCTTTTCCGTTACCTAATCCAACAACATACATCTATCACTTACAATTACATCGCCAAGGAAGCTGTACCAGCTTATTTGCAAACTTCTCCTGCTGCTACTCGTGCCCTCTATAGTGCAATTCAATCAGGATACAATCGGCTTCTAGATTTGCAACAAATACAATGTCCTAGTTTAGTACTTGCTGGTGAAAAAGACCGCCACATCACATCTGATTCCAGCTTCCAAACTGCTCAACATCTCCCAAATTCTCAGTGGCAGTGCTATCCCAACACTGCCCATCTTTTCCCGTGGGAAGTTCCCCAGCTGGTTCTCAGTGACATTGATCGTTGGCTGGAAGAACATCCACAGATAATTGTTAGTCAATAATCCACGGGTTTTTGACTTTTTAGCCAATAATTCGTAATTAAAACTCGCAATTACAAATTACGAATTACGAATTACGAATTATATTGACTCTGGCCTAACTTAAATTTGACCGCCAAAGGCAGGCTGTACTTTGCGGTCAAATCTTTCCCCCAAGTCGTCAGCAATTGTTAAGTTATTAGGTTTGCAACGCTTAACATTCACAATAATTCCCTGCGCTCCTTCGATCTCCAAATCTTCTATGTATCCTTTGCTTGCTAATGTTGCATCAGAAGAACTTAGAAATGGCCCGAAGTAATACGTGCAACGGGGATTCTGCGTCACAATCTCTACCCACCAAGCCAAGCCGATGTAGTCGAATGTGTTAATTAACACTTCCTTGAGGTTATGCCAAATGGTTTTCATGGTTT
>CAXUOL010000747.1:0-3729 GCA_964252435.1 uncultured Nostoc sp. | reverse complement strand
CCTTTGCCCCTCTGCTAACGAAGAGTCCCCGGCTTACTGGTTAAACAAAGAGGCAATTCATCAATATCAGCCAGGATTGGGAGCCGAAGTAGTTGGTGGCTGGTGGTATCCTGAAGACGCCCAAGTTGATAATAAAGCTCTGGCTCATGTATTGTGGACGGCAGCTGAGTCTGTTGGTGTTGAACTCAAAGACGGCATTACAGTAGAAGCATTTTTACAGCAGCAAGGACAAGTAGTTGGCGTCCAAACCAGTGCTGGAATGATTCGCGCCGCGCACTATGTTTTAGCTTCAGGTGCTTGGTCAAATGAATTGTTACCGTTACCTGTGCTACCAAGAAAGGGACAAATGCTGAGTGTGCGGATACCAGAAGTTTCGCCGGAATTGCCCTTGAAGCGGGTTTTGTTTGGGCAGGATATTTACATCGTACCAAGACGCGATCGCCTGGTTATTGGCGCAACAAGTGAAGACGTTGGCTTTATCCCCAACAACACCCCAGAAGGTATTCAAAAATTACTACAAGCTGCTATCCGCCTGTATCCCCAATTAAAGCATTATCCCATCCAGGAATTTTGGTGGGGATTTCGCCCAACTACCCCTGATGAATTGCCCATCCTGGGCACTAGCCACTGTCAAAATTTAACCTTTGCTACAGGTCATTACCGCAACGGAATTCTACTTGCGCCCGTAACAGCCGCTTTGATTGCCGATTTAATCTTAGAACAAAAGTCTGACCCCCTACTTGCTGATTTTCACTATTCGCGCTTCCAGTCCAAGTCATCTACCTCTACCCCCATGCTGACTCACTCTGCCAATTTCTCCAACGGGCATCACTCTGCTATATCCCCACTTCCCACAGACGCGATTTATCGCGTCTCTACCGATTCCCCACTGATTATCGCTGGCAAAACCTTCCAATCCCGCTTGATGACGGGAACTGGTAAGTATCGCAGCATTGAGGAAATGCAGCAAAGCGTCGCCGCCAGCGATTGCCAGATTGTCACCGTAGCAGTCCGACGGGTACAAACCAAGGCTCCTGGACATGAAGGTTTAGCTGAAGCCTTGGATTGGACGAAAATCTGGATGTTACCCAATACCGCAGGTTGTCAAACTGCTGAAGAGGCGATTCGGGTGGCGCGTTTGGGGCGAGAAATGGCGAAATTGTTGGGACAGGAAGATAATAACTTTGTAAAGTTAGAAGTAATACCCGACCTTAAGTATTTACTCCCAGACCCAATTGGGACACTGCAAGCCGCAGAACAACTAGTTAAAGAAGGCTTTGCAGTATTGCCCTATATCAACGCTGACCCCATGTTAGCCAAGCGCTTAGAAGAGGTAGGTTGTGCTACAGTCATGCCTTTGGCATCACCAATTGGTTCTGGACAAGGATTGAAAACAACTGCCAATATCCAAATTATCATTGAAAATGCAGGTGTGCCAGTGGTGGTAGATGCTGGTATCGGTTCACCCTCAGAAGCTGCCCAGGCAATGGAATTGGGAGCAGATGCCTTGTTGATTAATAGTGCGATCGCTCTTTCTCCAAAACCAGCAGCAATGGCTCGTGCCATGAATTTAGCAACAGTCGCCGGTCGTCTAGCATACCTTGCTGGCAGAATGCCTATTAAAGATTACGCCAGTCCTAGTTCACCTCTAACTGGGACGATTACTAGTTAGAAATAGGGCATGGGGCATAAATAGACAACAGAGACAAGGGGAATAACCAATGCCCAATCCAATAGGGTTCGGTTAAGGTTTTTTGATGAAAATTCTAGATTGCTAAAGATGCGATAAATCACCGTTTCTACAATAATCATTCTTTTGTAGAGACGGCGATTCATCGCGTCTCTTGCCTTAACCGAACAGTTATTGATGCCCAATGCCCAATCCAAAATGTAACGATTTATCTAGCAGTTTAAGACCAGATTTAGCATTTATGTAACATTAAATTAACGATAAAGATAAAGGAATTCATTCATGCCCTATACCAATGAAGAAGGCGGTCTTCTGAATAATTTTGCCCGGGAACCAAAGGTTTATCAAGCAGAACCTCCCACGGAAGGGCAAAAGCGAACTTATCTCTTACTAGGAATTGCCGCTACAGCTTTGGTTGCTGGCTTGATTCTAGTCGCCTTCTTTGTTTCTAAGAGCAGTTGATCGTAAAACATTTTAAGAAAACTTCATCTTTTTTATAGTTTTTCAGGTTCCGATTTTAAGAGGGGCCTGCTTTTTTATTTTTTGTTAAAATTGAACTAAGACTGAAAGTATATAATTATACTTTATGCTTCTACTACAACTGGAGACTCAATATATCCTGAGCAGCACAACATCTACTTGTTAAAAATCATTTTTATTATGACTTTAGCCCACTTGAATGCACCCAGAAAGGTGATATGTACTATGTTTTGGCTTTTTAGCCGCTATGAGCGTGAATGATACTGCACACAACAATAATTCTACTTGGAATCGGCAAGTATACCACCGCCTGAAACTTGCCTTAAGTCTTGGCTTACGACGACAAATTCTTTTAGCAATATGTGATGATTTATACTTAAGAAATCAGGTAGCAGCCCGTTTGCATTCTACATTGGCTTATCCTGTTGGACAAGTGCTATATCAATCATCAAATGCTCAGGAAAATAGCACTCCAGCTTATCCGCGATTAGTCACGTTGCGTTTGAATTTAAACGATCCCAATCCCATAATCCAGATTAATCAATGGTTGACTAATTATCCACCGCCAATTATTGGGGCATCAAAAGATACTCCTGGTAGACCTTTTCCAGTACCAGCATTTCAGATTGTCGGTGTGGAGCATCTTACGAAGCAACCAGTTGCAACACAGCGTTTATTTTTGCACTATCTCCGCTTAAGCGAACAATATTTCTCTACACAAGAATCCAGCCGATTCCTAGAATCTAATTTGCTGTTGTGGATACCACGTCCTTGGTTATCAGCTATCAAGCAATCAGCACCACAGTTTTGGCGTTGTCGTACTGGCGTATTTATGTTTGCTGGAGAACCCACACCAGCAACTCAAAATTTGGCCTATCCAGAAGGTTTTTCACGTTCTAAAAGCTTGGATTTAGGGAATATTGAGCAGTCGATTCTAGATGAATCAGTTAACCAAGCAGAACTTAGAACCGCAGCCACTGAGTTCAAGTTTGAGAATAATTCTGATTTCCCAGTAGAGATACAAGGGAATCGCGTATACAAAACTAAGGAAGTTTCTTCATCAACAGCAGATTTATTGAAAGCTACGCCACAACAACAGGAATCTACAAATCGGTCTGGTAGTGGGAGTAATAATCAATCACTTTTGTCTTTATCTTATATTAGCAGTGAGTTAACGGAGCTAATAATAGCAACAATAAATACAAGTATTGCTCAGAATACTGAAGACTTATTACAACCACAGCAGATTTTGTTGGAGATTGAAGAATTACACGAAAATCTTGTTTCAGAGGAGATACTGGCAGAGGCTTATCATCGCTTGGGTACTTTATACCGCCTTCGGATTGAACAAGGAGAGTCAACCTTAGAAAACCTGATGGTCGCAATTATTGCCTATCAGGAGGCAATTAGCTATGACGAAAGCTCACCACAACTTCCAGATATCTTGAATGATTTGGGTACACTCTACTGGATGCTATACCGCACACCACCCAATTCAGAGGAGGGACAAACTTATATAGAGCAGGCAATAGAATTTTATCAGTTGGCGTTAAAGATGA
>CAXUOL010000746.1:0-3735 GCA_964252435.1 uncultured Nostoc sp. | reverse complement strand
AGTCAAAAACAAGGGTAACGCTGTTATTGCAAGTTAAATGTGGAACAGCTTATCTTGGCTCACGAGCAAACAGACAAGAGCGAGTTAATCCGACGCTTGATTACTGAACGCTGGCTAACTTTACAAGCGGGTAAAACTTTGGTTGAGAGGCGGGGTGGACACCCTGAACATCTGCTACAAGATGCACCAACGGATTTATCGGAACGCTCAAACCGTAAGAAAGCGATCGCTCAATATCTCAACAAGCGGCATTCATGACCTATTATCCGCTTATACTCGCAGATAGCGGGTTTTTGTTTGCGTACTACAGCGCTAGAGATCAGTATCACCAACAGGTGCGTCGCTTCTTTGAAAACTGTACTTCTAGGCTGGTGACTACGCCCATTTGTATTGCAGAAGTGGTGTGGTTGCTCAACTTTGATTGGCGTACACAAAACGAGTTTCTTCTAGATGTTGCTAAACAACTCTATGAGTGTGAGCAAATATTGCCGCAAGATTTTTCGCGCATTGCTGAGTTGAATACTCAGTACAGAGATTTACCAGGGGATTTTGCAGATTTATCCTTGATTGTCATTTCGGAACGCTTAGATATTGCTGCAATCGCTACTTTGGACAGTGATTTTGATATTTATCGGCGTTATCGGAAAAAACCTTTTGAGCGAGTGTTTTAGGGATGGCGATCGCAAGCGTTACACAGTTAACATCAAAATATGAAAATGAAGGTTGTCAATTATGGATTTTGTGATCAAAGTGATGCCAAAAGGTGAAATAGAACTACCAGATGAAATAAAAGCACAACTTCGTCCTGGTGATGAATACCAGGTTTCTCTGATAGAAGACTCTATTGTTTTAAAAAAAATACACAAAGAGTTAGACATAAAAGAATGGTTTCGCCGAATTGAAGAATTAGGCCCTGACCCCAATCAACCTAGTCTTGAAGAAA
The DNA here is from genome assembly GCA_964252435.1 of uncultured Nostoc sp. Taxonomy (GTDB): domain Bacteria; phylum Cyanobacteriota; class Cyanobacteriia; order Cyanobacteriales; family Nostocaceae; genus Nostoc. The sequence goes on along the minus strand of CAXUOL010000746.1, from coordinate 2,792 downwards.
TTAGCAAGATGGTAAAGGAAGTTCGACAGGAAAGAAGGTTTAAAGAGTGAGGGTTGTACTGGATACCAATGTCTGGATTTCAGGATGGTTGTGGGGAGGTATTCCCGGACAGCTTATAATCATGGCAGCAAATCAACAAATTACCATCTTTGCTTCTGAAGATTTATTGAGCGAACTAGAAAACTCATTGTCAGGAGGTAAGCTTCAGTCTAAAATCCAGTCTCTAGGATCAACGGTGCAGATTTTGGTTTCTAGGACACGACAATTAGTAGAATTAAGTCCAGTAACTTCTGTAGATGTACCACAATTGCGTGACCAAGATGATGTAATAATTATCGCTGTGGCTTTAGCTGCTAATGCTGATGTTATTGTAACTGGCGATCAAGATTTATTAACGCTAAATGAATTTGCAGGCATCCCGATAGTTACACCTAAAGATTTTTTTAATTGTTACTTTTTGACATAAATATTTCAGATGCAGTGCTTGCTATAGGCTATGCCTAAGCAACTTGGGATAGTGATTTTATCGCCAGCAATTATAATTTTTTCACCGGACACCACTAGCTAAGATTCCTAAAATTTTATTGACATCTTTAAGATAATATTCACTTAAATCAATCTGGATAGATTGCCCTTCTAATTTTAAAAATTGCCAAATACTTCCAGTAGTGACAGTTCCATGAATTATCAAATTTTCATTACCTGCTCGTTCGTTAAATATTCTTGCTGCTAACATTTCGGCTACACATTGTCCTAAACCAGCAGGAATGTTTTCTTTTTTAGCTTCCACAATAATAATGACTGGTGCAGTGATAATTAGTCTTTCTGGAGAACGGGTAATTATAAAATCACAGATTCCATTTAAACCTTGTGCAGGATCAACATTGAATTCAACACCAGAAAACAAATTTATCTGGTCATTTAATTGTCGTCTCAAATCTAGTAATATTGGAGAAATAATCATCTCAGAGCGAGCTTTTTCACTATTGCTAGCAATAGCTATAGGTAAATTGTATTGAAGAATTTCTTTTAATAAATCACTGGATTCTATCTCAGATATATTAGCAAAAATATCAGTTTGCTCAATAGTATTTATTTGAAAGTTCTGTTTGACTTTCTCTAAAGTAAAATCACTATATGACATATCAGGAGACACCTTCAGACAACAACGCTAAAACTTAATCTAAAAAATAACGACTAAGAAAATCTTGCGGAGTCAAAATTGGGATTCCGTTAAATTCTATCAACACTAATAAATCTAAATCTCCAGTAACAATTACTTCAGCATTTGACGCAACAGCCGCAGCCAAAACTAAATTATCTTTTGGATCGCGTAATTGAGGAGCATCTACAGAGACAGTTGGACAATCATTTGATAAACCCTTGACTACAGAAATCAAATTTTCAACCGTATAACCTCTTTGTTGTAGTCGTAGTTGAAATTTATCACGTTTTAAAGTTGTTTCTTGTTCTAATAATAAAAATTCAGAAGCAAATATATTAATTTGTTGATTTCTTGCTAAACGCAAGGTTTTACCAGGAACACCTCCCTACAACAAGGCTGAAATCCAAACATTTACATCAAGGATAACTCTCATGGATTAGACCATAACTCCTGTCTGACATCCTTAACAATTTCATTAATTTCTTCTAGCGTGGGTTGATTTGGATCAGGTTCTAATTGTTCAAGATTTTGTAGAAAATCATCTAAATCTAGATTTTGCTGAGTAATTTTTTCTAAAGCAATACAATTTTCCTTTATAATTACTCTGTATTCATCATCAGGTATCAGTTGAGATTCAATTTCTGCTGGGAGATTTATTTGCTTTTCATCAGTGACTCTGATAATTGGATCTGTCTGCATAAGTTTACTTCTTTATTGCATTATAATGAATACCTAATATATCAGTCTAAAGTTCTTGTCTAACTTCTTTGACTATTTGACTGATTTCTTCAAGCGTTGGTTGATTTGGATCTGAACCAGCCTCTTTCACTTGTTTTCTTAATTCTTTTAGTGTTAATCGTTGATAAGTTTTTTTGAAAACTATCTGATCTTCTGTAACCGAGACTTCATACTCAGTAGAGGGCTGAAGCTGTGCTAACACTTCTGGAGGAATTTCTAGCTTTCCATCAGTCGTTACTTTAGCAATAATAGCTGTGTTCATAATTTTAATATTTGAGTCTGATTCGATTTTATCCTTTTATTTATGGCATTTGGCTGGAGCGTAGACAAATAATTGCTTGTACTTAGACAATTATAGGTAGACCTTTTTCTCCTCCCTTATCTCCCAATACTGTTTGGTTAAGGCAAGAGACGGGATAAATCGCCGTCTCTACTTTTTGATCTAGTATTTTCATCAAAAAACCTTAACTGAACCGTATTGCCTTATCTCCTGGGAGGAAGCGCGAGAACGAGAAAATCAGGGTTTAGCGAGGGAGTTTGTTGCAAAAACAGAAACCAAAGCTGTAAACTTTGACCGCACCCATAAAATCAACTTAAAGTTTCCGCAATATCCCTGATGACAATTAAATAGTTTACTAATGTCAGGGATTGGGTTCGCCAGGAATTGGGTTGCTAATAATCACAGATTAAGGGTAAACAATGATGGGGAGTGTAAAGTCTCAGTGGGTTTTTTGGTGCTTGTTAACAAAATTTACCCGTTATAGTTTAACTTTGTTGCTGAGTGCGGTAATGCTTGCTGATGCAGTGGGGGCGACACCGAGAAACCGAGGGTTGCAGATAAGCTGTTCCACATTTAACTTGCAATAACAGCGTTACCCTTGTTTTTGAC
>CAXUOL010000745.1:0-3736 GCA_964252435.1 uncultured Nostoc sp. | reverse complement strand
AGGAATTACGTCAGATATTGCTTGATAAGTGGGGATATTCTTACGATGTCCAGTTCCGGCGGGCACAGGGAAAGATATTTTTGCAAGTGATGTGGAAATATCTGGAACAAGCTTCTTTTCCCTTGAGTGAGGCGGAGTACCAAGAACATCTCGATCGCATTGCCAATTATCTTCATGCCTTGGGTGGGTCAACACAGGTACAAACTTTTATTGCCCAAACACGCGATCGTCCCCGCCTCGGCAAAGCTGTCAGCATTCCTCTAGATTTGGGTGAACGTTCTTCGGAATGGATATTGTGACCGATTATTGCATTAACGTTAATAAATTTCTGAGTAATTACAGTATTTTTTATTCAAAAATACCATAACGTCCTGTATAATCCTTTTACCTATTGGTAAGGTAAGAAAAAATACATCTTTTCAAGGAAAAATAAATGGCTTTTATCTCAACATTTGAAATTCTTCTTAAGCCTCAACTTCCAAAAAAGCTTACAGATAAAGAACTTGAACTTAGCCCACTAGCAAGAAAAGTTCTCCAAGGCTATTTCCTGACGATTGCTAATGTCACTAATGAACTCGTATTTCTCTCTCTTGTAGTTACAACCAGAACGCCTGGACTAGATCCTAAAAAAATCCTCACCGTTTTGGATACCACTGGTGTAGATGGGCCTGTAAGCAGTGTTTTTGAAGGCGCAGGAGGTATACAGAAATCACGCTTTACATTTCCTATCAATGCTAATGATACAGGCTTATTTATTCTGCAACCGGATGCTACTAATAAAAAACTTCGAGAAGAGGCGAATTTTGAGTTGCGGGGTTATGTCGAGATATCCATTAGTTCCGTATCAACTCCAAAAACAACTCAATTGCTAATCACTCCTGAGCATCGAGGTACATTTTTTGGGACAGAGAAAGCCGAGCTAGGTGAGATTGCTTATGTGTTACCTCTTGCTAATGGAAAAAGTCTATTTGAGTTAAGTAAAGATGGTTAACTCTATATTAATAGAAACTAGTTTAGAGGTTGTTTTAAAAGGGTCAGCTTGAGCCTTAAATGGAACTCAGAGAAGCGATCGCAAGTCCCATAACCCTCATTATCTCGTTCAACTGCTCGATAGCCAGAGTAGTCAAACATACGTTGGATTTTTATTTTTTGGAAGTCTCTAATGTTTTTAAATCATCTAAAGTACAGAGCAAACGAGGCTTTTCAGGATCAGTTAAATCTAGTTGTTCCCAAGATATTGTATAGCCAGTGTGGATCTTTTGTGCCCCAAGCAAGTGTAAGATTCTCAACCCAATTGTCCAAACAGATAGTCTTTTTAACACAGCAGTGGTTCCAATCAGATATTCCTGAATAACCCATTCTTCACCTCGCTGTTCGGCACGTACTTCCTCAATGCGTCCGGCGGGTTTACCAGTTGAATCCAATACTTGTTTGCCTAGTAGCAGTTCCAGATGAATTTCACGAGTTGCCATGTTCTGCCCCTGGAATTCGGCTAATAATATGTTCCCGAAGCCATTTTTCATAAGCTAATGCCGGAGTTGTGTCAGCTTCAATCTCGACTTCGACATCAATACCAACATCCCGCACTTTTGACCACGGAATTCTAAAGGGTTCACTTTGTTTAGCACCCCAGCTACTTTCAATTGCTGCTACCCACCTTCCTAAACGTGGATGAATACGTCGTGCAAGAATTGTCATACCAGTTTCGATATAAGTGAGTCGTGGCGGTTCTCCATCGCGTAACTCTATGACAATTCCATCGACTTTGCCCAGATGGCGACGATCGCTGTCAACTAGTTGGTTATCAAGTACATCTCTAATAATGTTCATTTTCTATCACTTCCAGTTGATTATTAACGGTCACGCACACCAGCGATCACCCTCCAATAATTTCTAGTGGAATAGCAACGATCGCTAACACAAATGTCAGCACGATTGTAAAGATCACAACACTATTACTTATCCAACCGTTGCGATACTTGCCGACATATAATTCATCGTTCATCAATACCAGAAATGGCACAATCACTGGTGGTAAAATCACTGCTGTAATCGCCATTGAAAACAAAGTTAATTGCAATGGGTCGATCCCAAATACCATTAATAAAGAAGCGAGAAAGACAAACACAGTGTAGACCAAACTAAAGCGTGCAGCATCTTTTGGTTTGAGATTTTCGCCCCAATTCCAACCAAAGGTCTGAGCAACAATATAGGCTGTGTCGAGAGTCACCTCCAGTGCTGCACCAAAGCAAGCAATGCCCAAGGACACCGCAAATAGCACAAAGCCCCAGTAACCAAAAGGTTCTGTCAACATCAACGCCGCCTGTTCGTAGCTATCTACCTCAACGCCTTTGGGTTTGAGTACCAGTGCTGACACAATCAGCACCCCTAGTGATACGACGCTACCAAAGCTCATCCCTAAACCGGCAACTGCACGATTTACACCGATATACCCTTCATCCCATTTATCTTCTACTGCCCCAGATGAGTAGAAGTAAAATAAATAGGGGCTAATCAAAGCACCCAAAATCCCAACTCCAAGGTATAAATAATGAGCGGTATCTTGTTGTGGCAGAGTTGGCAACAAACCACTGCCAAGTTGTGTTAGAGATGGATGCAACTTAAAAGTAGCGACGACAAAAACTAGTGTAACCAACCCTAATACGGAAATACCATTTTCAATAATGCCAAAGTTACCGTACCAAATTAGCAACCAAATTGCAAAGGCAACGGGTAAAGCATACCACTGAAAGCTAATACCCGTTAGCAGTTGTAAGGCAATGCAAACACCACCGATTTCAGCTGCTAAAACTAGAAAATCAACTATGACTTCGGCAATCAGTGGAATAATATAAAAATTAAACCCAAAACGTTCACGCACCGCAGCAGCTAATGTATGCTTGCTAACTGCTGCTAACCGCCCAGACATTTCTACCAAAAAAATCACACAAATTGTACCCAGAATAATCGCCCAGATTAGTTGAAAGCCGAAAATAGATCCAGCCTCTGCTGCTGTGGCGATCGCACCCACATCTAAGAAGCCACCTATACTAGTCACAATGCCCAGCGCGATTTCCAAAATTTTCTTCATGGTTTGTTCTGCTGTGGTAGTTGCGCGTCTAGTTTTCGTCCTTCTAGCGATAAGTCCCCAATTCTTTGTGCCACTACAGAATAATTTTCTTGTTCAATTGCGGTTGACATTTGCTCTGTGATTTTTGCTAACCGTTTGATATGACCTAAAAGTGCTAACTTGTAAGGCTGGGGAATAGCCGTAGATGATTCTATCTGGGCTATGTTGTCGGTTTCTGTTTGGAACTCTTGCTGTGCTTTCTTGAGTGTTTGTTTCGCATAAACCTTTGGCACAGCATCTCGTACCCAAGCATCAGCAACCATTTTGCTTGTAGCTGTCCATGACTTTACAGATTGTAGTTCTTGTGTAAGCTTATCTGTGGCTGCTTCGCTACAAGCGGTTAATAATGTCAACCCTAATAAATAACCTATAAATATCCTTTTCATCAGATGTCCGTTTTCCTAGCCCTCCTTAGAACTTATTCACTCTCACCTATAACCTATTCCAGAGGTTATTTACCTGTAAGCTTCACCAGTCCCACACCACCGAAATAAAGCGCTAAAACTGCTCCCGCTAAGAGACTTTGAGTCAAGGGGTCAGTAGAAGGCGTGAGGACGGCTCCTAAAACCACTGCTCCCATAATCACGTAACGCCAACCAGAAACCA
>CAXUOL010000744.1:0-3746 GCA_964252435.1 uncultured Nostoc sp. | reverse complement strand
GATGTACTTCGTCTAGTTCTCCTGTCAAATCCTGGACTAATCGGTTAATTAATTCCTCACTTAGTTCATAATGTGAACGCTGAGTAAGACTGTGAATTATGGCTTTGGCATCTCGACTAGAGAATTTTCCTAAATAATAGCGAATGTCCTTATCAAGAATATTTTTATTAATTACTCCTAAATCATATAGTCCAGTACTATTTTTCTGACTCAAACGTTCAAATTCTAATAAATGATGTAAGTAATCTTCTCTTAATGAAAGAATGATTTTTACATAAGAAATATTTAAACATTCACTAAAAAATTTGTAGAATTCTATTCTTTGTGTAGAAGGATTACTAACAAAGAAAAATTCTTCAAACTGGTCTAATATGATAACTATTGTATAATTGCGCTCACATGCTAACCGGATTCTTTCTAGTATTATGGTGGGTGTAGAGTCAATATTAACCGATATTCCCGTGTATGCTAGCGCTTGGTTGATACTGCTGCTCAAGATTGTTATCCAATCAGTATAAACAGACAAAACAATCGGTATAGGAATGCGTTCACCGATAACTTTTCCCTTAAGTGCTGGGACTAAACCAGCTTTGAGAATTGAACTTTTACCTACACCAGATGGCCCATAAATAACTGTGAGTTTGTAGTCAGCGCGGGCAATTCTTTCAATTAAGCGATTGACATCTTGTTGCCGTCCAGAAGCAGATATTTCTTGAGCAATTTCTTCAGGAATAAACGGTATTTTGTGAGGTTCTAGTACTGGGTTAATTCTGGGGCGTTGTGGCTGTAATTGACTTGCTCCGATAAAAGCACGAAAGCCATACTGATGTTCTATTTTAATTTTTTCTTGCTTCAGCTTAAAGGCTTCTGTATAGTTATGACACTCAAAAAAGTAAAGCGATCGCAGTTCCTCTAAAATCTCTAAGTAAAGTAATGGCTCATGTTGTAGCTCACAAACTACCCTCGCCCATTCCAAGTTATTGATAGCTTCTTCGCACTCACCCAAATGCCGTTGTGTGCGTGCTAGCAAGAGAAGATACCAACTTTCTTGTCGTCGTCTTCGCAAAGCGTCTCGCAGAGAAACTTGTGTTACTTCTTCGGAGATAGAAAGCGCTGTATTTGCTAATTCATGAGCCAATACCCAATTCGATTCTGAAGCCGCCACATTTGCCAAAAAACCATAATTTTGAGCAACTTGTGCGGGAGTTCCATAAGTTTTATGTAGGTGTAATGACTTTTGAGCTAATTCTTTTAAGTCATCCCAAGCTTGTAAACGTTGCAGCATTTCACAAGCAGGCAAAATGAATTTAGCAACTAAGTCTTCTCTTTGTACCTCCTGCAATAACTCCAAGCATTGTTTAAACCACGACAGAGCATGTTCACAATAGCTACTAGTATTCTGGTATAAGTCTGCCATTCGGTGATAACAAAGCCCCAGGTGGAATAGTACTATTGCTTGCTTGAGTAAAGATGAGGAGGGCATAGGTTGAGGACATAAGAGAGGCAAAGAAGAATTACTCTCCCACTCTGCTACTCTCCTCGCTTCCTGCTGCCATAATGCTAGGCTTCTTTGATAATTGGCTAAAGCACCATTAATTTGATCGTTGGCGTATTTATCTCGCCCCAACACAAATTCTAAGCTAGCTTCTAATCCTGGTGTTAATTTAACGCCATACAGGCGTAGTAAATCATTACGGGCTGATTCTATTTCGTGGCGGTGTTGCGACTTAGGATCTAAATCTAGGAAGGCATTAGATAAAAACGTTTCAGCACCTGCTTCTAAAACTTTGGCAAATAGAGATTCTTCCTCTTGAGAGATCAAAGCAATTAAATCTGCTTTGGCCATCTCAAATTTAATAGTGGTTGCAGCCCAGCTTTTGAAATCAGGCGCTAATCTTGAAAGCAATGATGCTACTTCATCCTGTAGCCACAACACCACTGGAAATGGAAAAGTAGCAGCATAGATATCTCGTGCTTGGTTGATACCTGTAATTAAGTTTTCTAGGTAGGTAGTTGACTCAATACCGAAAATCATTACAGCAGACGGTAAAGAGTCTGTAAGGACGGCAGGATTATCTAAAGATAGTTCTGAGATTATTGTGCTGTGTAAAGAAGTAGTTGATGAATTGAGAACGATTTCTCTAATATTAATTTCTTTGGTGTTCGAGCGAATATTTTCTAACATTTGCTCGCGTAATCGCCCATAGTTGCATCGAACTAAAATCAGAGCAAATTGACCTTCAGAAAGTGCGATCGCTCTAATCAATCTTTGCAAAGTATGCTGATTTTCTTTGGTGTAGACACGTAGCTGTTTGTCATTAGTCATTGGATATGGGGCATTGAGCATTGGATATGGGGCATTGGATATGGGGCATTGGTCATTAGTTCACTAACAAATGACCAATGACTGTTACTTGTTTTGTTGCCAAGCCAAAACTTTTTCTGTTTCTGCCAAGGCTGGACTGATGCCAAACCAACGCCCCACAGGATCACGATATTCAAACAGATACATGCTTCTTAGTAAGCTCTGATAGTCAGACTCACCTTTAACTCTCTGTTGCTGTACTACTTCAAACAATAATTCCCACTGGGACTCATCAATAGCTAATAGCAGATCGTCACGGTAGTCCTTAATCACGGCTTCTAAGCAGTCCCTAGAAAAAGGCGGATCTTGTCGTTGCAGGCAGCTATAAAGTAAGCCTAATAAGTTACGAATGTGACCACCACTAACGCGACATAGACGATCTAAGGTTTGGGAATGATCGAATAATTCTGTAATTAATAAAAGTCTGCTATTCAAAGGAACTTCTGGAAACGCTCTAGCTAAAACTAACTGGCGCACTAGTGACATTCCTGGTTCGTAGTCACTGCCATCTCTTTGCCGCACTAATACCATCGGCAGTACTTTTGGTGCAATCCCTCCCCCCAGACGATTTTTCAGTGTCTCATACTCATTGGAGAAAATTAACGTTAGGGGAATTGTGTAAACTAGGTGACATTTAAGTCGGCGTAACTGTTCGCCTCGGTCGATGAAGAGATATTCTGGTTGCGATCGCCCGGATGCTAAGGGACGCATATCCACTCGATCCAAATTATCTACAATCACTACTAGTCCTTTTTGACCCCTTAGCTTTAGCTGTTCAACAGCCTTTTCTAAAATCTCTTCGTTAATCGCTTGCAAAATACTATTGGTTCGTGGTTCCAGATATTGTCTTAGTTGATTTCGCATCTGGGTGCTATCTTTAGTTTTGGCGGTAATTTTGGCAATACCCAAGGACAACTCTGCTTGTCCAGAAAGCTCTATGGGGCTTTGCAAAAAATCGCCTACTTCTTTAAACAAATTAGTAAAGTAACCAGGTTTGAGTTTGATGCTAATACTTTCTAAACTGGCACTGACTTGACGGGCTACACTCAGCAAAATATCGCTGATATCAATATCCGCCATGTCTAAGTCTTGGCTGGACTCAAAATAAACCACATGAAATCCAGCCGATTCTAATTCTGTCTTGAGGCGCTGCAATTCCGTTGACTTACCACAGCCAATATGACCCGTAAATAACTGACAGGTTGGCTCGTCAGGAGAAATACGAACGATAGTTCGTTGCAATTCTTCGACAATCTTGCAACCACGTACATCAGCAAAATCTATGTAATACTGCCGATCTAGTACGTTACTTATATTTAGCGTGTAGCTGGGGTTACATGCTTTATAAAAACGTGACAAATTTAATGTCGTTTTCATGTAT
>CAXUOL010000743.1:0-3756 GCA_964252435.1 uncultured Nostoc sp. | reverse complement strand
AAAGTAGACCAGTATCCAGAAGCAGACCGGATGGCAATTTATCACAAAATCCGGGATGAAAGGGTGCGGGAATTACTCACACCTCTAGAAATTGTCATGGCTGCGGCATCGCCATTGGTGAAGACAGCAATTCGTCGCCCTGATGGTACGAGGGGCATACAGTTGCGTACAGGGAATGCCCAGGTTGAGGAACTGAAGCTGAAAATATTGGAGATTCTGCATCGTGAGGGCAAAGCCTTGGTTGCCCTAAATACCATGCTTTATGCCGACATTGTAAATGAGCAGTTGATAGAACGAAAGCTGATGATTCGGGAGGTGAATGCCAATCAGTTGATTTGGAAGGCTGTGATGACTAAGGCATTAGCGATCGCACTCAATCCTGTAACTGTGGTAGATATTCTCAGTAGTGTGGTAATTGATATTGCTCTGATTTTAGGTTTATCTAAACTCTATGGCTTCTCCATGACCGAAGCTGGGGCTGTACAATTGCTACAAAAAATCGCTTTGAGTATGGGCGGCATCGGTGCTAGTGAATTGTTAGCAAATTTAGGCTTGAGTGGATTAAAAACTTTACTTGGAATATCTGCAACAGCTACGGGCGGCATGGCGCTAGGCCCTTATATATCGGTAGCAATTACCCAGGGAGGAGTAGCTGGTGTTTCTTCTTACGGTATTGGACAAGTTACCAAAGTTTATTTAGCCAATGGCGCAACTTGGGGGCCTGATGGGCCGAAAGCAGTGATTAATCGGATTTTGACAAACTTGGATGAGACTTCAATTCTTAACCGGATTAAAGATGAATTACTCCACAAAGTAAAACTCAAAAATTGATGCATAAATAAGGTTTGGTTAGCCATATTTATCCTTAGCTCGACTTTATCCATTTTTCTCGCAACCTGAACGCTTAAGCTGAAACCTTTGTAGGACAGTAGTTTTGCTTTTTTAACTTCATCTATAATCTGTGACGTGGAAAAAGTATTTGCCAAAAAGCTAGGGTTTTTGCCGGATAAAGAAAGCGAGTTCTTAATTTTGGATAAAGTCGAGCTTAGAACTGATTCGTCAAGAAAAGCCTAATGTGCCATTCACTTTACTATCAGATGAATCAATGAGCCATAAATCATTGCTTTACTTAGCTCTGTGTAAAACTCATAATCCTTACTCAAACGCCGAAATCGATTACTACATCTAATTTTTGAATGTACAGGTGCGCTGCCAAATGCGCTATAACCCCTTAAAATAAATTCTATATAACCGCTTAATTATTATTACTTTGTCAAGCTTTTTCTGGAAGCTAAATTTTAAATATCTCCTCCCACCCTCAGCACTCTCTAGGATACTTGCAACAAATACGTCATACAATGCCCCATCAAAAAGTAAACTACTAACATGGCAGCAGCAGCCAGAGCAACCAATGTACCAGCCAACATTAGAGAAAATTCTTTACTCTCGTAAGCTTTTTCCATTAAGTGCAGCGACCACGCTACTAGGGCTACATCAAAAAGTAAAATAGGAAGCAACATATTTTTTAATATTTATTAATACTTGTAAAATAATATTAACACCCTTTTTAGGAAGTGTGTCTAACCTTAGATGGATGTCATTAAATGAGAAATGGTGGATCAACAGAATGTTCTGACTGGCACATTGCGATCGCGCAAGTAACTTTTAATTTCTGCTACGCTTAATTGTCCGTAATGTAATAGTGACGCGAGTAATGCTGCTTCAGCTTTGCCTTGAGTTAGGGCTGTGTAGATATGTTCACAATTACCTGCACCACCTGAAGCAATAACTGGAATTTCTACAGCATTGGCAATCGCCCGTGTGATTTCAATGTCATACCCGGCTTGGGTTCCATCAGCATCCATACTTGTGACTAGCAGTTCTCCGGCCCCCCGTTTTTCAACTTCCTGTGCCCACAATAGGGCATCTAAGCCTGTATTTTCTCTGCCACCCCGCACATACACATCCCAACCTGGATTCTCCGGGTTATTTCTGCGTCTGGCATCAATAGCAACAACTATGCACTGATTACCAAAGCGATCGCTTGCCCGATTAATCAAGTCTGGTTCCCGCACTGCCGCAGAATTAATACTAACCTTATCTGCGCCCGCTCGTAACAAAGCTTTAACATTTTCTAAGGATTGAATGCCACCACCTACAGTCAATGGAATAAAGACCTGTTCAGCAGTGCGGTAGACCACATCTAAAATTGTAGCTCGGTCTTCATGAGTAGCTGTAATATCCAGAAATACTAACTCATCAGCACCGGCTTCGTTGTAAACCTTGGCCAGCTCTACCGGATCGCCTGCATCTTGGAGATTAACAAAGTTAACTCCTTTTACAACCCGTCCCGCCTTCACATCTAAGCACGGTAAGATTCTTTTAGATAACATAATAACTTTTGTACTTCTGGGTAATTGACCGGAATTTAAATTTTAAATTGGCGCGGGTATTCTCAAACGAAAATTTTCATGGACATGGGGTAAAGAGAGTTAGGAGTTAGGAGTTAGGAGTTATTTATTCTCCCCCCAGTCCCCAGTGCCCAGTGCCCAGTCCCTAGTCCCTTAAAAGTAGATAGCTGAATTATGGCGATAATCTCCTCGAAAAAACAGCCTCCAGAACCCAACGGAGAACCAAAGCAGCGTCGAGAGTTGGCGAAAACTCCATCCACAGACAATATTTTGCAGCCTGAAGCTGCTATTGATGAGCAAGAACAGCAAGAAGAAGGTATTCGACCACACCGATTTGCTGATTACATTGGGCAAAAAGATTTAAAGGATGTGCTAGATATTGCCATTAAAGCAGCTAAGTCTCGTGGTGAGGTATTGGATCATTTACTGCTGTATGGACCGCCAGGATTGGGCAAAACCACAATGGCAATGATTTTAGCGTCGGAAATGGGGGTAAATTATAAAATTACCAGTGCGCCAGCCTTAGAACGTCCACGAGATATTGTTGGGCTACTGGTGAACCTCAAGCCAGGGGATATCTTATTTGTGGATGAAATTCATCGCCTCTCGCGGATGACGGAGGAAATTCTCTATCCAGCAATGGAAGATTATCGCTTAGATATTACTATTGGTAAGGGTTCCAGCGCTCGCATTAGAAGTTTGCCGCTGTCAAAGTTTACCTTAGTCGGGGCTACAACCCGTGTTGGTGCTTTGACTTCACCACTGCGCGATCGCTTTGGTTTAATTCAAAAACTCCGATTTTACGAAGTTGACGAACTGACTCAAATTGTACTGCGAACCGCTCAATTACTCAAAACCCCCGTTACAGAAGATGGCGCTACAGAAATTGCCCGTCGTTCACGTGGCACACCACGTATTGCTAATAGGTTACTGAAGCGGGTGCGTGATTATGCGGAAGTAAAAATATCTGGTGAGATTAATGAAAATATTGCATCTGAGGCATTGCAACTATTCCAAGTAGATCCTTGCGGTTTAGATTGGACAGACCGCCAGATGTTGAGTGTAATAATTGAACAATTTAACGGCGGGCCAGTGGGGTTAGAAACAATGGCAGCAGCGACGGGTGAAGATACTCAAACAATTGAAGAGGTGTACGAACCTTACCTCATGCAGATTGGGTATTTAACTCGGACTCATCGCGGTAGGATGGCGACAAAGGCAGCATATAAGCATTTGGGATTCACGCCGCCTAATGAACAGTTGTCATTATTGTAATTACGGGGATTGGGGATTGGGCAAAACAGTGCTGAGTTAGGAGTTAGGAGTTAGGAGTTAGGAGTTAGGA
>CAXUOL010000742.1:0-3760 GCA_964252435.1 uncultured Nostoc sp. | reverse complement strand
GGAGGATGGCAGATTTCTCAGAATCAGCTGACAGCTCAAGGGTTTATCAGTTTCTTAGCTGCTGTGGCTATACTGATTCAGCCAATCGACATGATGATTAGCAATTACAACGAGTACAAACAGACCGAAGCTTCTGTTGAACGCATCTTTGAACTGATGGCGAAGGAACCTAGTCTCAGCGAAAAATCGAATGCTCAGGCAATGCCACGAGTTATGGGCAAGGTAGAGTATCGTCATGTCGATTTCGCTTACAATCCCGATCAGCCAGTGCTTAAGGATCTTTGCTTAGACGCTTCTCCTGGTGATGTCATTGCCTTGGTTGGTTCTTCTGGAGCAGGCAAATCGACGTTAATTAATCTTTTACTTCGCTTTTATGACCCTCAGATGGGTCAAATTCTGGTTGATGATATTGATATCCGTGATGTCACACTTACCAGCTTGCGCCATCAAATTGGCATTGTTCCTCAAGATGTTACCCTTTTTTCGGGAACGATCGCAGAAAATATCGGTTATGGTCAGGAAAAATTAGATTTAGCAGCGATTCAGTCAGCAGCCAAGATTGCCAACGCTCACTCCTTTATCACCCAGTTTTCTCAGGGTTATCATACCTGGGTGGGAGAGCGTGGAGTTAACCTATCAGGAGGACAACGCCAAAGATTAGCGATCGCTAGAGCAGTCGCCAACGATCCGCGAATTCTCATCTTGGATGAGGCCACCTCTGCCCTAGATTCTGAATCAGAAGCACTAGTTCAAGAAGCACTAGAACGAGTCATGCAAAACCGTACCGTGTTTATTATCGCCCATCGCTTGAGCAGCGTTCGTCGGGCTGACTGCATTCTCGTAATCGAACAAGGACAGGTGGTTGAAGCTGGTACTCACACCTCCCTCCTGTCTCAGGAAGGACGGTATGCCCGTTTTTACGCCCAACAGTTCTACTCTACAGATGAGTAGGGGATTGTCAAGTTATTGTTGGTTCGCTCATTTTATATAAAACAGGAGTTGAATTCTTCTTCAAATCAATACCCCAGCAATACAAGCAGTGATAAAACCTGCTAACAATCCGCCAATCATTGACCTTATACCCATACGAGCTAAGTCATGCTGGCGATTAGGTGCTATCCCCGCAATGCCGCCAATGGTAATGCCAATTGAACCTATATTTGCAAAATTACATAATGCGTAAGTCGCAATAATTACTGCGCGTTGAGAGATTTTTCCACTTTCAATTAGTGCCTTCAAATCCAGAAAAGCAATAAACTCATTCAAAATTGTTTTTGTACCCAATAAAACCCCAACTTGCCGACAATCAGCCCAAGGTACGCCCATCAGCCATGCTACGGGAGCCATGAGAAAAGACAAAATCCACTGCAATGAAAGTTGCTGTAAGCCCACAAATGCCCCTAACCATCCCAAAAGTGCATTCAGGGCAGCCAATAATCCCAAAAAGGCGATAATTATCACCCCCACGTTAACTGCTAGCTTCACGCCGTCAATTGCTCCGGTAGTAGCAGCATCAATTACATTTACATAATTGTTTTCTACATACGCTTTTGCCTTACCAGCCGTCTCTGATACTTCTGTTTCGGGGTAAAGTAATTTTGATACTACTAACGATGTAGGAGCAGTCATAAAGAAAGCAGCAATTAGATGTTCTGCTGGGATGCCAAAGGAAAGATATGCCCCTAGTACTCCACCGGCTATTGTGGCAAAACCACCCGTCATCACAGCATGGAGTTCCGATTGCGTCATATTCGCTATATAAGGTTTAACCATCAGCGCCGACTCTGTTGGCCCCAAAAAGATATTACCTGCACAAGATAAAGATTCAGAACCTGATGTTTTCATCGTCTTCATCATTACCCACGCCATCACGTTTACGACTCGTTGTAAAATGCCGTAGTAATACAAGACACTGATGAAGGCAGAGAAAAAGATAATTGTCGGCAGCACTTGGAAAGCAAAGAAATGCTCCTTAAAATTTTCTCCAAAGACAAATTTGGCACCAACATCAGAAAATGCTAAAAATTGACTGACAATATCTCCCAGAAATTTAAACACAGTCAAACCCCAAGGAGTTTTAAGAATCACTAGTGCAAACACAAATTCTAATCCCAAACCCCACGCCACTATTCGCCAACGCACCGCACGACGATTAACAGAAAAGACGTAGGATATACTGATAAAAACTAAAATTCCCAACGCAGAGATGGCGCGTTCCATGTTTACTCCTGAAAAAGTATTGCTAAAGCACTTAGTCACAGAGCATACACAAAAATTCGCCTTTTTTGTGGTTTTTTAGTCAATTACTAACGATAAATATTTTCTAGCTCTGCAATCATAGTCATTTATAATTATGATTTATTTAAAGGATGCAATTGCTGTTAAGTACGTCTTGCTAAAAATATAGAACAGAAGCTAAAGTAATATTTATTCCTTACCTTTGTTTTAGCTTGATTTGTGAATTATCCGTTTGCATTAAAAGGATTTTACAGAACTATGCCAATTAAAAAACACATTAATCTTAATCAAGGATGTTTCCTTAATCCCGCAAATCAACAGATAGTTGTCAATTTAGCCAGTGAAGATATTTTAAATTTAATCACGCAAGAATTAAAAAATCGTTACTCACCAGAAACTCAAAAAAACCTACTTGAGGAGAGTTCAAAGTTATTACCTAATTTTGTATTTCAAGAAATATTACAACGTCAACAGCAGGTAGTAGATATTAACCCAGATAGTTTAATTATCGTTAGCTGTCAGATAGCAGAGGCAGAAGTCGATGATTTGGGATTTGATTTAAATGTCGAAATATATTTTGTAGTTGGAGATGCAAAAGGTCAAAACCATTTTCGGGCTAATCAAATAGTCCTTTGGTCGAATATATGGGGTGATGAAGAACAGCCTTTTGATTTAGAAGATGAACTAGGTGAACAATTCTGGACAAATTATCAAATTCAGTTGCTTTTTGATGAAAAAGAGCAGCAAACAATTGAACTGGAACTATCACAAACAGATGATTATGCCGCGAGGTTAGAATTTTCCCCATCACTAAAAAGATTTTCATCATCCATAGTTCCCTTTACGGATAATGACTTCTAAAAAGTATTATCTGCACATATAGTGAATGCAAATTAATCATTTACAGCTTGAAGAAGAATGCAGAATGCAGAATGGGCTAAACGCCCCGCTACCGCTAACAGAATTCAGAATCAATTAGTGCGGGATTCAGACCCGCCACTTTCTTGTTGACCGCTAAATTGAAAATTTAGCGGGGGTCTTAAACCCACTTATTCAGACGCTCGAGTACTCGCTAACGCTGCGCTATCTGCCAGCGATGCACTGAGCTATTCGTTGTGTCGTACAGAATTCATACTGAATTCTGACTCCTGACTCCTGAATTCTATTTGATAATTCAACAATAAAACACGTTTTATACCTGGGTAACAGACTTAGCTTGTGTACCTCACAAACTTGAAATCTGCTGTATATTCATTGAGGATTTTATTTTTTGGAAGTTCCCGATTAAAAAGATTAAGTCTTCAATCTCTCTTGCCTCCTCATTGTGGTTCGATAATTGAACCCATAAACAAAATGTTTCCCGTCTGATTATCTCTAATGGCACAGAAGAAGGGACGATTGACAATCATTCGGAATGGTTCTGGTTCTTGTCTCAGAGATGTTGCTACTATTCCCACTGAAGTAGCAGCAGCCGCTTCAGTGCCTTCTTCATTTACTTCGACAAAAGTTTTATGCTTAACTT
>CAXUOL010000741.1:0-3770 GCA_964252435.1 uncultured Nostoc sp. | reverse complement strand
TCCCTAACCCTCCCCGTATGTATTGGGGAGGGAACTGTATTTCTAGTTTCCCCCCTTTCCAAGCTGAGATACAGTTTTTTGGGGAAATCACTGCTTTGGGAGGGAACTGTATTTCTAGTTTCCCCCCAATGCATCGGGGGGATTAAGGGGGGTAATTCGACTTGTGTGTACACCGTAGAGGGGAGGCAGCGCGGTCTTCTCCCTTGGCGTTAGCGCCGGCGGCAAGCGAGTCATCGAGCGTCTGGGGGTTTGCCTCATGAGCGACTGGCGTGGGCTAGGGGGGAGCAATAAGTGCCTAAAATCACAGCAAACTACTTTTCAAACATCCTCTAAGGATTTACGCGCAAATTTGGCATTTGTGCAATAAGTCTAATCAAGTTGAGTATTTACCATTAATTTCTATATAACCCTCTGAAAGATCGCAACCCCATACAGTTGCAGAGGCTTCCCCAATATTAAGGCTAACATGAATATCTACTTTATCTTTAGACATAATTTGCCGTAACTGTTCCAGATTTTCCTTAGTTAAACTACTAGGATAAACTTTCACATTATCAAAACTAATAACAACTCTTTCTGGATTTATCTGCTGTTCTTTTTCACATTTGCCTATAGCCATAGCAACTCTTCCCCAATTCGGATCTGCTCCATAAACAGCAGTTTTTACTAATGGTGAATTTACAATTGCTTTCGCTACTGTTTTAGCTTGTGTATAGTTAATCGCTGAATCTACAGTTACCTCAATGATCTTAGTAGCACCTTCTGCATCTCGTGCAATTTTCAGCACTAATTCCTGTGCAACTTCTTGCAATGCACTCTTCAAATCTGATTCTGAAACTTCACCGGCTATTCCATTAGCAAGAATCACAGCAGAGTCACTAGTAGAAGTGTCAGTGTCTACACTCAAGCAATTAAAAGTTTTATCTATAGTAGAGCGAAAAATCGAACGAAGGCTATTTGTAGAAATTGCAGCGTCAGTAAAAAAGAAAGTTAGCAAGGTAGCCATATTAGGCTCAATCATACCAACACCTTTGGCAATTCCTACTAGTTTGGCATTTCCTATTTGCCGTGTAGCTAGTTTCGCTACTGTATCGGTGGTCATAATACCACGAGCGGCGGCATGAAAATCAGCATCAGTCAATTTTTTACCCAATCCTAATAAACCAGCTCGGATTTTTTCAATGGGGTAACGTCTGCCAATTACACCTGTAGAAGCTATCACAATATCATGTGCAGCAATTCCAGTTTCAGTTGCGACTAATTGCAGAACCTCTTGGGCATCAGCGATGCCAACAGAACCATTAGCTACATTTGCATTTTTAGATATAACGACAATTCCTTGTGCTTGTGAATCTTTTAAGTTATCGCGGCTAATAGTAACACTTGGTCCAGCAAAAAGACTTTGAGTGAAGACTCCATCTGCAACACAAGGAACTGATGATTTAATAAATACAAAATCATCAGTTGTATCTCGTATTCCCAAATTAGTGATGAATGCACTAAAACCTTGAGGTGTGGAAGATATAGTTAATGACATTTTTCGATATTTAATAATTTGTTTTAATTATCTCATATCACAATCTCATTTAGGATTGCTATAGCAATTTTTGAGTTATCGAGTACTATAAATCAGTTAATGTAAGAGTGAATGTAGTCCATCCATTGCCACTTTCTACTTTAATGTTTCCTTGCAATTGTTCGATTAATTTCTGGACTATAGATAAACCTAAACCCGAACCACCTTGATTCCAGATATCTGTATTAGGGAGACGATAAAATTTATCAAATATCCGTGGTAACTCTGTTACCGGAATTTCTGCTGAATTACTGACAGTAATAATTGTTTTTGCAGGTGCTTCCGAGGAATTGTGACTTACACTTAAGACAATTTCACCACCCGCAGGTGTGTATTTACAGGCATTATTGAGCAATTCTACTATAATGCGTTCCAAGCTAATGCCATCTGACAATAGTGGCGGGAGATTTGCAGGGAGATTCGGCTGTAGAGTTTGCTGATGTTGTTGAACACGAATTTGAAACGGCTCGATAACCCAAAGTAACCACTGTTGTAAGAGCAACGCATCAGGTGTAATAACTGGATAGGATGAGCTTTCTAGCTGTTGTAAGTCTAGTAGATCGTTAATTAATTCTAGTTCGCGATCGCACTCGCTTTCGATTAATCTTAGATAGCGTTGATCTGACTCAGTATTATTCGATAATTGTATCATTTGAATCATCATCTTGATATTACTCAGAGGCGATCGCAGTTCGTGAGATACTAAATTCAAAAAGTCATTTTTGAGTTGATTTATCTCTTCCCATTGCACCACAAGTTGCTCTTGCTCAATTTGCTTTTGACGCGCCTCAATCGCTCGTTTGCGCTCAGTAATATCACGAAACACTAATACAGCGCCTGTAATCTTATCTTTGTCATCTTTAATCGGTGCAGCGCTGTCATCAATTGGTATTTCTGCACCATCTTTAGTAATCAAAATTGTTTCTGCGGGAAGATTAACGATAATACCATCTTGAAGAACTTTTATAATCGGACTTTCAATAGGGTTATGAGTTTCGCCATTAGCAATATTAAATATCTCTGAGGAATTTCTACCACAAGCTTCTGACTGTTTCCATCCAGTCAGATTTTCCGCAACCGGATTCATAAAAGTGATTACATCTTTTAAATCACTAGCAATCACACCATCACTGATACTTTTTAAAAGCGCATCCAGCCATTTTTTGTTAACTTTTAATTGCTTTTCTAAACCATATTTAATCAAAGTTATTTCAATATTTGTTTGTAGTTCTCTTTCTTTAAAAGGTTTCAATAGGTAGCCAAACGGCTCAGTTATCTTAGCTCGTTCCAATGTGTTTTCATCTGCATAAGCAGTCAAATAAATTACTGGAATATCCAAACGTTTATAGATTTCCTCAGCAGCTTCTATCCCGTCCATTGAGCCTTTAAGCTTGATATCCATCAGTACTAAATCTGGAGATATTTCTATTGCTATATTAATTGCTTCTTCTCCTGAAGAAGCGATAGCAGGCACTGTATAACCAAATTTCTTAAGTCGATATTGTAAATCTTTGGCGACAATAGCTTCATCTTCCACAACTAAAATTTTTGCCTTTGTCATCTTTTATTAATTGTGTATTTATGGTAAAGGAAATGTCACATGACACTTTACTCCAGTAGCAGATGTAATATTGATATTTCCTGCTAGCTGATGGGTTAAAGCATCTACCAACTCCCATCCTAATGATGCGAGTTTTTTAAAATCAAAGTTTGGTGGTAAGCCAATACCGTTATCACTAACTATCAGCGTTAAATTATTATTTATTTTCTTAATTTCAATATTGATTGCACCCTTACTGCCTTTGGAAAATGCATATTTTAAAGAGTTAGATACAAGTTCATGGATAATTAAGCTACAAGGAATTGCTGTATCTAAACCGAGAAAAATACAATCTTCGGTATTTATTGTCAAAGCGATCGCATCTTCATCGACTTCATAAGCAGTAAATAAACTGGCTATCAAATCTCGAATATATTCACCAAAATTAATCCTTGCTAAGTCTTGAGATTGATACAATTTTTCGTGAACGAGAGCCATTGATGCAATCCGCTGCTGGCTTTGTTGAAATATTACCAAATCTTCTTGGTCTTTGATATAGGCAGATTGCAGGTTTAGTAGACTGGAAATAACTTGTAAATTATTTTTGACCCGATGGTAAATTTCTTTTAATAACACCTCTTTTTCTAAGAGTGA
>CAXUOL010000740.1:0-3772 GCA_964252435.1 uncultured Nostoc sp. | reverse complement strand
TTTGGTAATTTTCTGGTGTCAAAGTTAAATCAGTGGGTTGTCCTTGTAACCAGGGTGGAGCATCTAGCACCTGCACATTCAGGGATAGCTGTAGTAACCCATAGTAAATTTGCCCTTCTGGATTTTGAATTCGCACGTAGCGCTGCGCCATAACCTTGATGAATATCCTTTTTTCTGCTTTTTAGTTGCTGTGAGCAGGTCGCAATCGTCAGTTAGCTGTTTAGCGAACCGATTCAGCCTTGAGCAAAAAAGCGATCGCTATAAGATGCCCTTAAAGAAAGATACCCCTTAGCGAACCTGATAGCTCGATCAATCTTGTAAAAGAAATATCAGGCTTGCCTCCCAACCTAGTTTTCATGATTGGACATCCAAAAAATCCAAACTTTGGCGATTTGGCTAATGATTCAAATTGAAAACTGGTAAGATTATAGTTCCTTGTTGCTTCAGATGTTGATTAATACTGGCATTCTAAATAAAAGTCAAGTATAAATTAATATCGGCAGCCACTTTTGTCCATGAGGAAACTGAAAAATATGACTACAAATTACGAAACAATGTACATCCTCCGTCCTGACTTGGGAGAGGAACAGGTAGAGCAAGCAGTTACTAAATATCAGAATTTGCTTCGCGATCAAGGCGCCCAGGAGATCCAAATTCAAAATCGTGGTAAGCGCCGTCTGGCTTACGAAATCAAAAAACACCGGGATGGCATCTACATCCAGTTAAACTACAGTGCGCCTGCAACTGCGATCGCCCCCTTTGAACGCGCCATGCGCTTGAGTGAAGAAGTGATTCGCTATTTGACAATCAAACAGGAAATTGAAGAGGAAAAACCCCCGAAAGAAGAAAAAGAAAAGCCCACTAAAGTAGCTGCACCTGCACCTGCACCTGCACCTGCAACAGTGTAGGGAGATGAGGGAGATGAGGGAGATGAGGGAGATGAGGGAGATGAGGAGATAAACAAAACTCCTAACTCCTAACTCAGCACTCCTAACGCTCAATGCCCATTCAATAAAATTTTGTCTTTTTCTTTTTTCGTAACTTGTTTGGGAATGCTAAATTAACAAATACTTGCCAAAGGTAGTACTCCCGCAGTTATACCTAGAGTGGACAAGATTCTGAATGGGAGCTTTAAGCTACTGTGAGCCAATCTGATACACCTAATATTCAAGTTCTCTCGACGGAAGTATCGCAGCTACGCCAAGAGTTGCAACTTCGCGATCAATTAGTGCAACAACTATCTCAAGAACTCTTCCGGCTGGTAAAGGGTAACACTAGTTTTATGCCCCAGCAGCCGGAATCTGAGCGCGATCTGACTCAGTTACACGCTTTACAAGAACAACTTCAAGCTGTGGAACAGCAGGTGGCGTTCTACCAAGAGCAAATTACAACTCGTGACTCCGAAATTTATCAATTGCGACAGTCAGTTCAAGAACTTACCGATCGCACTAGGATGTTGGAGCAAGTAGTACAAGAGTTGCCTCAAATTTACCG
The DNA here is from genome assembly GCA_964252435.1 of uncultured Nostoc sp. GTDB lineage: Bacteria > Cyanobacteriota > Cyanobacteriia > Cyanobacteriales > Nostocaceae > Nostoc. The sequence continues at coordinate 2,278 of CAXUOL010000740.1, read as the reverse complement.
TCGGAAGTTTGAAGAGCGGATGACGCCAGTCAGAGAAAAGGTAGCAATGCTACAACGGGAAAACCGCCAACTGCAAGCAGAACTGCAAAGTGTGAGTTACCGTTTAGCACTAAAAACTCGCAATGCTAGTCATAGCGGTATTGATTTACCAAATTTTTCCCGCCCAGCATCCGAACAAACTAATATTTCGACTCCCCAGAATGCCTAAAGTTACAAGTATTGGAGCAGAAGTCTATAGCAGTTTCACCTCACTACACATCACAAGATTGTTCTGCTTGCGGGGCACGAGTTAAAAAATCTTTGTCCACTCGTACTCACAAATGCAATGAATGTGGAACAATCTTGCATCGTGATTATAATGCAGCAAAAATGATTTTGGCGAAAGGGTTAAAGGTGATGCAGTAATGCACACCTCGACCCTACCAATCCCACGCCTTCAAGCCGTGGGAGTGTCAATGCTTTAGGTAGATGACTTCAATAAGCAAATTCATTCATCTGTAATTTATACTACCTAGCTCAAAGTCATGAGTTTCCCTTAACATTCTTCTCTAAACAAAAAAGAAGATCAGCCTGCTAGCACCAGACTGTTATCTTAAGAAAATGTGAAAAAATGCAAATATTGCTTGACTTTGCCATCCTTCTTTAGGTAGATTTATTAGTTAGTTGCTAGCATCAGACTATTATCTTTGACGTTGGTAAAAATATCTTGGTAAGTGTGAAAAATTTCAAACACTGTATCGAGTTGGGTAAGTTCCAAAATCAACCGTACAGGAGCTTGTACGTTGCATAGAACCAAGCGGCAACCACTCTGACGTGCAGCTTTTAACCCTTTTACTAAAGGAACTAACCCAGAACTGTCCATGAAGTTAACTTCTGCTAAGTCAATAATCCAGAGTTGATAAGCTTGAGGGACTACTCCAGCCATCTGTTCGCTCAAAGCCTTACCGCCTTCCAAATCTATGCTTCCTTGGGGTTTAAACAAAATCACTTGAAGTTCTTGTGTGAAAGTCATGAATTTAACAGGGTAATTGGAACACTTGACAAAAAATTGAAAAAGACATAAGTACTTCTTCTCTTTCAACAGTGAAATGACTCTTTTACCCAGATATTTGGGCAATTGCAGTCCTAGAGTTGATAAAGATTATTTCAGTATTCATGTCGTATAATTTGTGATAACTTTCATCAATATAGGCATAAGCGCCTAACAATTTCGGTATCAACCGTATCTTTTACAAGATTTTCACAATTTCAACGGATATTTATAAATTTTCTATAAAATCTTTAATCTTTTATCAATAAATTATGAATATATGGTATAAAAGCCAAAAATATTCAATAGTTAACAGTTACCATAGACTAAAAGCTATGGATTATTCAGTATTAAACTAATGACATAATGACTCTATGTATTAGTTTGATTGACACCCCACCCAAAAACAAGCAAAGATATAGTAAAAGTAAAAATTTGTAAAGACGGCGGTGTGGAATGTCTTTAGAGCTGATTTCACTAGAAAATATCCAGGAAGTTGCTCATAATTACGGGTATTGGGCAATTTTTTTCGGAATTTTGCTAGAAAATTTAGGCATTCCCCTTCCTGGTGAAACCGTGACCTTAGTGGGCGGGTTTTTAGCTGGCAGCGATGAACTAAATTTCTGGCTGGTTCTCGGTGACGCAATCATGGGTGCTGTCATTGGTGGCATTTGTGGCTATTGGATTGGTAGAGTTAGCGGTTGGGCTTTTCTGGTAAGAGTTGGCAGCATATTTCGGATTTCTGAAGTGCGGCTGCTGAGTATTAAAGATCAATTTAGTCAAAATGCTGCTAAAGGAGTGTTTTTTGGGCGTTTTTTGGCATTGTTACGAGTTTTTGCTGCACCACTAGCTGGTATAGCTGAAATGCCCTTTGGAAAATTCTTTTTATACAACTTGTTAGGAGCAGTTGCTTGGGCTAGCTTGATGGTGTCATTAGCTTTTTTTGCTGGCAAAATAGTCTCTTTAGAACAATTAGTTGCTTGGGTAGGTCAATTTGCGATCGCAGCGTTACTAATCCTCGCTGCCTTAATTTTTGTGCCCCTGTGGCTGGAATCTCGCCAGGTTAAAGGTGCAGCAGAAGAGTAAGTCAAGGATAAATAAGTGAGGAGTGAAAAGTGAAAAGTGAGGAGTGAGGAGTGAGGAGTAAAGTAAAAAGTGAATTTTTTAACTTTTACTTTTCTATTTTGCTTTTTTAACTCCTAACTCCTAACTCCTAACTCCTAACTCCTAACTCCTAACTCCTAACTC
>CAXUOL010000739.1:0-3775 GCA_964252435.1 uncultured Nostoc sp. | reverse complement strand
ATTAGCGATCGCTCTTGCTTGCTCTACAATCCTAGAATCTGGCTCATATCCACTAGGAGTAGCAATTCTAACATTCATCCCTACTAAAGCACAGCCCAACATCAGAGAATTAGCAACATTATTTCCATCACCCACGTAGGTTAAAGTTAACCCAGCAAGAGTGTTAAAGCTCTCTTGAATCGTCAATAAATCAGCTAATACCTGACACGGATGTTCTGCATCGGTAAGCGCATTAATTACCGGAATCTTGGCGTAGTGAGCAAAAGTTTCCAAATCCTGCTGGGCAAAAGTGCGAATTGCCAAAATATCCAGATATCGATCTAACACCCGCGCTGTATCCTGCAAAGGTTCCCCACGACTAACTTGAGTGACATTAGGGTTGAGATCAATTACCTGTCCACCCAGTTGGTACATCGCCACAGTAAAACTTACCCGTGTACGAGTTGAAGCTTTGGAGAACAACAACCCCAAAACTTTATTACACTGCAACTTCAACTGTTGTGATTTAAGTTGAGTTGCCAATTGCAGGAGTTCTTGAAGTTCCGTAGAACTGATGTCCGCTAGACTTAATAAATCTCGTCCGAGCAATGCTGCCATGCTTGTAATCTGTAAAAAATAATTATATATTTCTGTTCCTTTATTCAGCCATGCCAAGAAAATATAGTTTTAGAACTGATCGGGTATTTTTGGGTTCAGCCCAGGATTTGAGTTAGCTTTTGGTATGAATATTAATTCATCAACTTTCTCAGTGATTCTGAATCACTGATTTTTTCTGGTTGATCACAATGGCAACGCCAGAAAAACTGGTTCTTGCGTACACAAGCAGCGATATTGCTAAAATTCCTGGTCTTTTAGCCTTATTTCTGGAGAGGTAGATATTTTTTAGAATTTACAGCTAGACAAATAAATGGATTATGGTAAAATAATAAATCGTGGTTACTAATTAAAAGCTATCGTCAAACTTGCCAGCATAGCACAGTGGTAGTGCATCCGACTTGTAATCGGAAGGTCGCGAGTTCAAATCCCGCTGCTGGCTTTAAGTATACATAAAAATTCAAGTTGTCGATTGTGTATAGTAATTCAGTCAATTGACGATCTACTGGAGTGGATCGTGTCTTAAAACCTCTGGAAGGAAAGGACAAATTGAATGGGCATCCTCCAGAATATCTTCAACTTCAAATGACATAACTTAAACCTTTTATGTAAGATTGTCTACTTTTTATACATACACACTGAAACAGATTAAAATAGTAAATCTTTTCGCCCTAATTTGCAAAGATGGGTAGAAATTCAAGATTTAATTAATGATGCTAAACGCTTAGAAGAAGATAGTCTTAGGGTACTAAAAACTATTGGGATTTTGAACCTGATTACAGTTACAGGTTCGATGAGGGCGACAAGAACTTTAGTATCTTTAGCAATGTGCGATCGCCCGTCAGAAGCACTTTGGTGCTTCACTTTCCGCTATTTAACTAAAAATTTTAGTTACTGTTAGAAAATAAAGCCTCAAAGCTTGATTAATTCAAAGTCTCAGAATTTGGGTTCGATTATTGTTTTCTGAGAGTGACAAAAGAAAGTTAAAATAGAATCTAATTACTCATCGTCGTCAATTAGATGAATTGCGGATTTGGCAAAGTTGAGTTAACGGATTTTAAATTCTGATTTGCCAGAGACAGTTATTCAGATAGATGAAAAGCGATCTGATGAGAATATCAAGGGGAAGAACTTCGGTTAAAAGAAGCATTATGATGGGGAAAGAGAACCTAGCACTAGTATTTATGAATCTTCTAGCCGTCACAAGTTTTAATAGGCTGTCTCTTCATGTTCTAGTTGAACAGGCTCAGTCGGGACTTTTTATCGCATCAGTCCCAAAGTTACCTAATTGTACAGCTGAAGCTGAAACCCGTTCAGATGCGATCGCACCAATTCCCTACACCTTCTATTTCCTAGACTTGCTATCTAATTAATACGCTCACTACAAAGCCTGGGACTGTTTAGGCGATCGCACCACCACCACTTACCGCTTCTGGGGCAACCATGAGTTAGACTTAGCACAAGCGCAAGATGGCTTAGTAGTAGCAGAAAAAGTCATTCTTTTTGCATTCTTCTTTGCATCTTTGTGTGAGAGAAAAAATATTTATGCAGAGGACAGCTATTTTGGCAATGAGTTTGTACTAAGCTATTTTGAGCCTAAAATAATAAAACCCTTATCCATTAGGACTTTAAGAGTAATATTGTCAAACACAAAAATCTGTCAAATTGTTTGACAATTTGACAGCTGACACTAGGGCGTGTTTTCAAACTCGTTATATTTTAGAAAAAAAGCGATCGCTGTATAGTTATGATCAACCGAGGAGACATAAGTAACGAGCAGTGGGAGAGGTTAAAATCGTTATTACCATGCTTTTTAAAAGGACTAGGAAGGATCTAAAGATTTGATGGCAAATTTAAAAACATACTCTAGATTTTCTGCTGAAGTTGGGGCTGTGGGGTAACACGGGGAGAGAAGGGAGAAAATTTCACCTTGTCCCCCTTATCCCCCTCATCCCCTCTTCTTCTAGACTGTGGGGGTCAAAGATTGTACCCTTGGTTCCGATTGCCAGTCTAAGGGATTCCAAACTCGATCTTCCAGCGCCATCTGCTCAATTAGACTTGCGAGTCTCAGGGCTTTGAGAGCTTGTTCGCCACCTACTGAGGGTTGATTGCCACCGTGTACACAGTTGACAAAATGTTCTAATTCTGCACTCAGAGGTTGAATATTGCTGGTGTAAACTTTTTCAATTACACCATCTTGTCTATAAAGAACTTGTCGGTGGTCGGTGAGAGAATTAGCAGTGGTTTGTCGGTGAATCAAAATTTCATTCTTGAGAAAATCTGCCTCAGTAAATGAATTTTTGCAATGGGCGACAATCCGGCGAATTTTGCGGTGGGTGACTTTACTGGCAGTCAGAGTAGCAACAATACCATTGGCAAACCCCAAGGTGGCGGTTACGTAATCTAAATAACCAGAGTCTAGGGAGCGAGTACCGCTAGCAGTCAATTTCGTTACTGGGGAAGCAGCTAATTCCAGAAGTAGGTCGATGTCATGGATCATTAAATCCAGCACAACTGAAACATCGTTTGCCCGATCTGAGTAAGGACTCATTCTGTGGGCTTCTAGCGCCAGTAATTCCTCTGTTTTTAGAACTTGGCTCAGTTCTTTAAAAGCTGGGTTAAAACGCTCAATATGACCTACTTGCAGGATACACCCAGACTCAGCTGCGGCATTTACTAAAGACTCTGCCTCAGAAATACTGGCTGCGATCGGTTTTTCAATCAAAACATGAATTCCCGCTAACAGACAGTTGATGCCCACGGCATAGTGCAGACGGGTGGGAACAGCTACACAAACTGCTTCCACAAGGGGTAGCAGATCGCAGTAATCTTCAAAAAAACGCACCTTGTACTTGCTGGCAGTTTCTAATCCTCGCTCGACGTTAATATCTGCCACTCCGACTAGTTCAACATCTTTCATTGAACTCAGCACGCGAGCGTGGTGTTGTCCCATGTTACCCACTCCAATCACGCCTATGCGGATTGGTCGTGGCTGGTTGCGCTGTGTATATGGATTCGGTTCTGCCACTGACATGCTATTTTGCACTATTATTCTCTCCTCAACCACCAAATTTAGAGACGCTACGGCCGTTGGCGTTTATACTCGAAAGCCGGTTACGATCCGTCTAAAACCATCCAGATGGTAACATAGAGCCTATGTTTATGAAGAATTTCAAAGTTT
>CAXUOL010000738.1:0-3776 GCA_964252435.1 uncultured Nostoc sp. | reverse complement strand
GTTCTAACTTTTCATCTCGGATAATCGAAAATAGTTTTTGTGTGCCACCAATCACCGTTCCCACCTGGGTTTGCGGCGGTACACCAGTGACATCACCGACTCTAGCCAGCTTCTCGGCAATTACTCCCGAAACCGGCGCACGTACCACAGTTTGTCCCAACTGAGTTTGCAGTTGTTGCACTTTAGCAGCACTACTCTTGACATCGGCTTTGGCTTTATTGACGATCGCTTGGGCGTTATTAATATTGGCTTGGGCACTGCCGATATTAGCCTGAGCGCTATGTATATTTTCTTGGGACAGGTTGACAACTTCTATGGCAGTTTTTACAGCGTAAGAACGAGTATCAAGTTCTTGTTTGCTAATCGTCCCAGAGTCAGCAAGTTGTTGATAGCGCTGATAATTCTTGGCTGCTTCCTCTAACCTCGCCTTGGCTTGAGCTAAATCGGCTTGTTTTTGTTGGACTATTGCTTTCTTTGATGCCAAATCTGCCTGCTTGGATGCTACATCTGCTTGTTTGGATGCCACATCTGCTTGTTTCGATTCCACATCTGCTTTTGCTTGGCTAATTTGGCTTTGCAGTATGGAACCATCTAACACCGCCAACACTTGCCCTTGTTTGACAAAAGCTCCTTCTTTGACATTTGCCGGGATGCTTTTAATTTGTAAACCGTTTGTTTGCGGTAGCACCGGAATTAAATCACTCGCGGCTACAGTCCCAGTAGTTTTGAGTGTACGGACAACACGAGCGGTTTCTACTGTGGCGATAGTAACTGTCATCGCTGGGTTAACTTTTTTATCTGTTACTGCGCTTTGTTGACGGGATGGAAAACGATTTAATACACTCATCCCAACCAAGGCGATCGCAATTCCTAAAGCAGTGCCCAAGAATAATGGCTTCAACCACCCCCTGGTTTGTTTTTGATCTGATTTGCTCAAAAAATTCCTATCTTCAGAGGTTATAGCTTCTTCCACTTCAACTTCTGAAAGACTTTCATCGCTCACAGTTTCACCTCTACTTGCTGTCTATCCATACCAAATCTTGATATTTTCTTAAGAAAACTTGAAGTTTATTTACTTCGATATCAACTATGACGCATTTCATCGTAAATGTCTTTGATCTTGAATAGTATATAATAAAACTTCGTGTCTCAGGGAAATTACCATTAAAAAATGATAATAAATTTTATGTAGATTATGGTAAAAAATTTCTCTCATCTTATAAAGCTACTCTATGTCACACACCATCTGTATTTAGATCACTGTCAACCAATGCTTAGAGATGAAAAACTGATATAGTTCATCTAGATTTATCTAATTAGAATCGAAAGTATTTATGTACCTTGGTACACCAGTAAATTATTTTTTATACGTAATCAATCATTTCTCTAAAGCCTTTGGTTGTCAGGAAGCCGTGTATCCAGACATGGATAAAGCTAGCGTCTACAGCTATACGTGAGTTACAAAGGAATTCCAGCAAGGGTAGCCTTGATTATGGAATTTTGAAATCAATCAAATCAATAAAAAATTGATATTTACCAGAGTAAGCAGATATGTTCAATGCCACTGAAATTTTAATTGATGCCTTCGTAAATGAAATTCGAGACGGCTACCGCCGCACTTATGGCTGCTTTAAAAATGATTATCAGGACATTATCGCCTGGGCAGGTAACATGGCTTTGGAAAACATTGCCAATAGCGATGCCCTTTATCACAATGTTGAACACACTGTCTTAGTCACTCTGGTGGGACAAGAAATTTTACGTGGCAAACACATCAGGGAAGGCGGTGTTTCGAGTGAAGACTGGTTGCATTGTATTATTTCTTTAGTCAGCCATGATATTGGCTACGTTAAGGGAGTTTGCCGACAAGACCGAGAAACAGCAAACTTATATGCCACAGGTAAAAATGGCAGAATGATTTCTGTGGCTGCTGGCGCTTCTGATGCCAGTCTGACGCCTTATCATGTTGATAGAGCCAAGCTGTTTATTGATGAGCGTTTTGGAGGTCACAAGTTAATAGATGCTGAGGCAATTAAGAGCAATATTGAATTGACTCGATTTCCCGTACCTGCGGCAGAGGATCATCAAGATACGAAGTGCTTTGCAGGATTAGTGCGTGCTGCTGATTTGATTGGTCAACTAAGCGACCCGCGTTACCTAAAGAAAATTACCTCTTTATTTTACGAATTTGAAGAAACTGGTGTAAATAAAGTTTTGGGCTATCAAACCCCTGCCGATTTGCGTAACAACTACGCTAAGTTTTACTGGAACGGCGTATATCCCTATATCCAAGAAGGACTGCATTACCTATCATTGACACAACAGGGAAAACAAATTCTCGCTAATCTTTACTCAAACGTATTTGTTGTGGAACATGAAAAACAACAGGAAGAACAGCAGCGGTATTTAGAAAAGTTAGGAGTTGGGAGTTAGGAGTTGGGAGTTGGGAGTTGGGAGTTGGAAGTTAGAGGGTGGGAGTTAGTAGAGGCGGGGAGTTGAAAATTATTAATCATGAGTTATGAATTAAGATAAAAACTTAATAACTCATAACTCCTAACTCATAACTCCTAACTATTATGGATTGGTGGCGACGACTTAAGAAAAATCCTTTGGCACGCTTTGGGGCAATTTTGCTGTTAATTTTCTATATAGGAGTAATTGCAGCTGATTTTGTAGCTCCTTATGACCCCTATGCTTCACAGCCTAATGGTTCACTGCTGCCACCAACTAAGATACACTGGGTTTCTCAATCAGGGCAGTTTACCGGGCCTTATGTTTATCCGACGACTCAGGGAGATACCAATTTAGATACAGGCGATCGCGAACTCATTGTAGACTCGAAAAAGCCTTCACCCTTGCGTCTATTTGTCTCCGGGGCAGAATACCGATTGTTGCAGATGAGTTTGCCACTACCACCTACGTGGGATGAAGTCACAATCTTTGGTGGTATCCCCTTAAATTGGCATTTATTTGGCACAACAAGTGGCGCAAAAGTCAATATTTTCGGCACTGATGACCAAGGTCGCGACCAATTTAGTCGCCTGCTGCATGGTGGTCGCATCAGTATGTTTATCGGGATTTTTGGCATTATCATTACCTATCCCCTCGGTTTGCTCATTGGGGGAATTTCCGGCTATTTCGGCGGTGTAACTGATAGCATCATTATGCGCTTGGCAGAAGTGCTAATGACTTTCCCTAGTATTTATCTTTTAGTAACATTGGGTGCGGTCTTACCAGCGGGTTTAAGTAGTACCCAGCGCTTTTTGCTGATTGTGGTGATTACTTCGGTGATTAGCTGGGCTGGTTTAGCACGGGTCATTCGGGGACAGGTACTATCAATTAAAGAGCGAGAATTTGTCCAAGCAGCGCGTGCAATGGGCGGGAACCCAATTTATATAATTATCCGTCACGTTTTGCCACAAACGGCTAGTTATGTAGTTATCTCTGCTACCCTTGCAATTCCCAGCTTTATTGGCGCAGAAGCAATACTAAGTCTCATCGGCTTGGGTATTCAACAACCAGACCCGTCTTGGGGAAATATGCTTTCTCTGGCTAGCAATGCTTCAATTTTGGTGTTGCAACCTTGGTTAATCTGGCCGCCGGCTGTGCTGATTATCCTCACAGTGCTAGCATTCAACTTACTCGGTGATGGGCTGAGAGATGCACTTGACCCGCGCAGTTTAAGAAGATAAGCCTTCAATAATAGTAAATGCGTACTCCAAAATAACAAATGCGTATTCCGAAATAACAAATGCGTATTCCGAAATAACAAATGC
>CAXUOL010000737.1:0-3783 GCA_964252435.1 uncultured Nostoc sp. | reverse complement strand
ATTATTCCAGTACCCGTGACTGTAATTGGGATTCGTCCTAAAATACTCCAAAAAAGCCCTGCTGTCACTAACAATCCAACAGCAAATAAAGGTAGCCACTTTTGGGGACTGACTACCTGCATGATTTGGTCTAATTCTTCTGGAGAAGAAGCGCGTTCTAAAGCTTCTTTGCGGAACAAATTATTTTTAGGATTATTCACCAAATACTATTCAGTATATAAATTACTCTTTTGCCGTTATTAATACCAATTCATTATAGTTAAATAAATAATTAGCTTCAGGTGAATGCTGACTTTAAAAGAGCTTAAGTTATCTATCGTTTATCAACTTACAGCTTATCAACAGTATAATCAAGGCTTAGTACAAAAGATCCGACTAAACCCACTTTTCCTACTTAACTAAACAAATACTATTGTAGCTAAATATACAATTATTGATTTGTTGCTACCTCTCCCAATCCACCAACACCCCATCCACACAAGCAATCCTCCACTGCGAAAACTTCGCCAGCAACTTCTTGATCACAATTTGCAAAGCAGGGTCATCATCCCAGCACTCTTGCAAAAAGTCAAAGCTCGGATTCTGCCCCGAATTCGCCGCAACTTTGAGTTTCTGCATACGCTCTAGTCGATCTGGTTTTTGCAGCGATCGGGCGACCATACCCGCTAAAACTCCACTTAAAATTGGGAACACAATGAAAATCCAAAGGTCAACCCCTGCGGGGAATTCAAAATTCAAAATTCAAAATTGAAGACCCCACGGATAAATCCGGGGGCTTGAATTAATGTTGCTTTGCATTTTTTCTTTTCCATAAATAAATTCAGGGGCTTGTATCCTTTTTTTCTTTGGTCAGCCCTAAACCCTTGATTCCGCACCCAGAACTGTCACATACCCAAGCAAGGGATATTTTTAGTACAAAAAAACTACTCATCGTCAGTATACTCTGTACTGAATGGCACTAAAAAAAGCTAATAATGGGACTTCCAAGGAATAAAATCACCAAATATAATAATGATAATTATTATTGTTTACACTTCGCTTCTTAGTTTTTGTTGATTAATTTATTCTTTGGAAGTCCCTTAAAGTTTGCTGCCATCACCAAAGGAAAAAGCACTCTTCATGACTACCTGTCCGAGTGGATACCGATAGTTAGAGGATGGCTCTAGAGTCACAAACATTTCTGATACCCCCGCATCATAGAAATCAGCAGGCATCGCAAATTTTTCGACAATCTTACCCTGTGTACTGGCACGAAGCTGTCCGCACGGGATTTTTTCGCCCTCGACAACTGCCCAAAGTCGGTAAACACTTCCAACAGGTGGAGGGGGAAGATTTTGAATCGCAATCACACCTGTTTGCTGCTCCAGATTCAGTACAAAACTGCCGCTTGCTGTTTTTGCGACATTCACACCCTGAAGAGGAAACAGGCGGTTTGCTTTTTGTTGCAGCAGTGTCTTGAGGTTATCAGCTATCTGCAATTCTATCCGCAAGTGGTAGTTATCTATTCCCAAGTACAAAATTAATAGTGCTGCGACACTGCCGATGATTTTGCGCCAGGGCAGACTATAGGGAAACGTCAAAAGATTTTCAGTCTCTGCATCCTTTAAGTTGCTGAGAATAGCTGCACGCAAATGCGGTGGCGGCTCAACAGCATTTAAACCATAAAGTACTTCATCTAATACTTGCTTTAACCGCTCTACTTCTACCACCAACTCAGGATTTTCTGTGAGCATCTGCTGAAACTCTAGAGTTTCCTCAGTCGCCAGTTCACCCAGGACATAACCTGCTACTAACTGTTGTACATATTGAGAATTTTCTGGTGCAGTCATAAGTAACTAGTCAATAGTATCAAGTAATATTTGTTTCAGCTTCAGCAGTCCTTGGCGCGTCCAAGTTTTCACTGTTCCTAATGGTGTGTCTAATTGTTGAGCAATCTCGGACTGGCTAAGTCCAGCATCATAAGCCATCTCTATTACCTGACGTTGCTTGTCTGGCAGTTGGGTAAGGGCAGAACGAACGGCAAGAGAACGTTCTGTTAACAAAGCTTGTTCAACCGGAGTTGGAGAGAGGGTTTCGGCGGTGACTGTTTGCCCAAAGCGGTGCAAGAGGTTGAGGATGCGACTCCGAGAGCGGATTTTATCTATTGCCCTTGAGCGGGTCATCGCAATCAGATAACGCAGGAAATGACTATGGTTGGGATTGATAGTCGCATTGCACCACAAACCTAAAAAAATCTCCTGCGTTAAATCCTCCGCTTCCTGCTGGTTTTGCAATACTTTCAGTGCAATTCCGTAGACCACTTGACCATAACGGTCATAGATAATACCTAACGCCCCAGCCTGTTTTGCTTTTAGGGCGTGGAGCAACTCTGTATCTGTCTGGTGCGGGGGAGAATGTGACTCCATGCTGGGGTGTGAATATACCTGGGTAGATATCAGGTTATGTACCATTTACTTGGCAATGGCAGAGGTTTTACTTCTATTTATATAACGATTGGCGCAGGTAATTGGATTTTAGATTGTAAAAGTTACGCTGAAATTGCTGTAACGAAATATTAAATCAGCAAAGAAGCTCTTGAATGAATCGTTCTAAGGTTTTTATAAAACTCAACCTACATTGCTTTTATCGTGCCAACTTATTTAGGGTCTGATAATGGTGCAATATTTGAGTTGAAGGTTAAATCCAAATTCTCATCTCGTTCGTTATAGGAATAGAAGGGAACACTAACCCAGACAATTATTGATTGCGGTAATGCTTGATTGAAGAGATCCGATGCCGTTTACAGCGTGTGAGTCTCTCTTAAATAGAACTAGACAACGCTATTTAATTGGATCTCTACTAAAACAGCCTTTGTCACTCGCACATCACCCACATGAAAACAAGTTGGGTAGGTTTTCCCCTACCTGCTTTCATTGCTTTATCCCAACAACTCTATTAACTTTGGTAGAACCATGCAAAATTATATTCTCCCTATTTTATCAGCTTTGTTAATATCCCCTGTACTAGCAACCACTGCTCAAGCACAAACCCCAATCACATATAACTCAGTCGTGACAAACAGTGCCAAAGTCAGTCAAATAAATCCTTTCAATCTGGCTTTTATGGCTGAACGCGGTTACTTACAAAATGTAGGTATCAAGAGTGGTCATGCTTTGTTGAACGCGCATCAGTCGGGAATGCTAACAGCCAAAAATATTGTTCAAAGTGCGGTGAAGGCAAAGCTACTACCAGAACAAACTCTATCCGATCAAGGATATTTAAGCGCACTAGAAGCACAACTACAAGCCTTAGAAGAACAAGATTAGGAATTTGATAATGAGATTAGTCTTCCGCAAATATCACCGAATGATTGCACTTACAATCTGCCTACCACTAATTATTACCGCAGTTACAGGTATTGCCATGACAGTTGCGGATGAGTGGTTACATCAAGCCAAATTAGTCGGATTTCTCCTCAAAATTCATACCTTCCAATTTGGAGGGCTGTCAGCAATTTTACCCATATTCAACGGATTGGGATTGCTAAGTTTAATTGCCACCGGACTAAATATGGCTGGTTTATTTTCTCAACGGCGTAAGTCAGAAAAAGTAAAAAGTAAAAAGTAAAAAGGCAAAAAAATGAACTCTTTTTATTTGTTGTATTTTTGCGTCGTATCGTGTGATTCCTGATTGAAGAAGAATTCAGCTATTCTGAATTCAGGAGCGGAGCCGGAGACGCTCCGCCTCCGGTCAGAATCAAGACGCGACTCGAAAATACTCGCTACCGCTCCGCTATCGATGACT
>CAXUOL010000736.1:0-3786 GCA_964252435.1 uncultured Nostoc sp. | reverse complement strand
ATCAGAGTGAGCGATCGCTACTAAACTGCTCAAGTCTACCTTAGATAGCTTCATTTATTTTGTACTCTCCTATTGGCGTAGTCGGGAGTGGTAAAGTTTTATGCAACATTTAAGCGCTTTTTATAGTACATTTATACTATAAAAAGCGCTTTGCCGTCAAGTTTTTTCTCCCAAGCGAGAATTTTAGGTGTGTAGAGACGCTTTAGCAAAGCAGTACAAAGTGTTTTTCCGATTCAGCTTGAATGGGAGTGTTTGAGTCACTTGTCGCAGCAATCTCTGCTTTGTTAGGGGAACTCAAGAGGCGAATTGAAAAATTGCATAAATGTTCAACTCGCCTCAGTTCAGTAGTTGAAAATTTCAACCAATCTTTTCTGTCTCTAGGCTTAACGAGTCTCTATTGCTCTTTGTGTCACTCAATTAGCTCACCCTTTTGGGTGAGTCATAGATCAACCGATCAGATGACCTGATTGAAGGAAGTTGAGATTAATAATAAAGAGGACTCTATTACTAAAGAACACCGATTGCATTTTACCTAAATATAACTTATGAAACTTGCGACCTTGATAAATTCTGCACTGATTTTTGCTTCTATTACTCTTGTACCTGGAATCGCTGGCGCTCAAACAGCTACTATCAACAACAGTGAAACAATAGCTGTTAACTCTAACAATTTATCCACTAACTCGACTTCTGCGAATTACCTCCAGCCTTCAAATCTAGTTACTTTTGCTTATCAAGGAGGTCTGCAACAACATGGTATTCCTAGCGGAGAAGCGCTAATATTTAAAACTCAGAATAGAAATATTCTTGCAAAAGATTTGGTTAAAGCTGCTGTGAATGCAGATAAGTTACCATCACAAGTTTTAAACGATCAAAATTATCTTAGTGCTGTGAATTTAGAACTCAATGTATTGCCAGATTATGCTGCTGCTGATTAATTTGGTTTGTCTTCTATCTTTTGAAAAAGCTAAGTTTTTCAGCACGGTATATTCGTGTGATTGTTAGCAAAGAGAAATAAAAGCCTTTTATACATCGGCATGCTGCGTATATAATAAAGTTTAATATTTAAGAAGAATTTCTCAATTTTGACATAAGTTGCACTTATCCTGTGCTAAAGCCACAGAAAATTGTATAATCAACAGCTTATCGATCAAAAATTTCTATAGAGAATGACAGAAGTAATAAGATCCGGAGAACTAAATAATATTGAGTCCATTGAGTTTGAAGAGCGGTGCTTAGAAAAAGCCAGAGAAACAGGCGATCGCAATCGGGAAGTCATTTCTTTGGCAAGTTTGGGCAATGCTTACCAGTCACTCGGCGAGTACCACCTAGCAATTGAGTTTTATCAGCAGTGGTTAGATATAGCTAGAGAAATAAGCGATCGCTTAGAAGAAGCCAAATCTTTATCTGGATTGGGTAACGCTTACCAATCACTAGGCAAATACCAGCGAGCGATTGAATTTTATCACCAGTGGTTGAGTATTACCAGGAAAATAGGCGATCGCACTGGGGAAGGCATTTGCTTAGGAAGTTTGGGCAATACTTATGAATACCTGGGTAAGTACGAGCAAGCGATAGAGTTTTATCAGCAGTGGTTGAGTATAACCAAGAAAACAGGCGATTGGACTGGGGAAGGTATTTGCCTGGGAAGTTTGGGCAATGCTTATGAATCATTGGGATCTTACCAACTAGCAATTGAATTTTACCAACAATGGTTAGGGCTGGCAAAATTCATTAGCGATGCCTACGGCGGGCAAAGCCAACGCAATGCTCAAAGTATGGCCTTAAGTGGATTGGGCGGTGCTTATAAGGCTTTAGGAAAGTACCAAAGGGCATTGGAGTTTTATCAGCATTCATTAGAGATTAGAAGGGAGCTTAATGACCGAAATGGGGAAGCAAACACCTGGTTTAATTTGGGTTTAGTGTTAGAAAAAATCAATCGAAAATCAGAAGCGATGGATGCCTTTTGCAATGCTCGTGAAATTTATCATGCAATGGGACTCGATGCCAGCCTGCAAGATTGTAACCATGCCATTGAGCTTCTTTCTCAAAATGTTGCAACTTTCGCATCTGCCTTCTGGTTTAGGAAATGGTTAAGTCATTTGTCGCAGTCGATCAAAAATGGTTCTAAATAAAGAGTGCTGAGTTGCGAGTTAAAAGACCCTTTTAATTCACTCAGGATTCACCACCATACTTATTGAATACTGCAACTGAGTTATTGCGATCAAAAGAAAACACAGAAAACGGGTCTTTTTGATTCCCCATTTCCATCCCAGGAGTGCCTACAGGCATTTGAGGAACAGATAAACCAACAACATTTGGCTTTTCTTGAACCAGACGTTTGATGTCGTCTGCTGGGACGTGTCCTTCGATGACATATCCATTAACAATTGCTGTGTGGCAAGATGACAAGTTATCCGGCACGTTGTACTTTTGTTTGACTGTTTCGATGTCAGGCGTAGAAAAGTCTGTGATTTTAAAACCCTGTGCCTTTAAGTGAGCAATCCACCCACCACAACAGTTACAATCGGGACTGCGATACACAGTGGCATTTAGCACTGTTGATTTTGATGGTGTTTGTTGCTCTTGGATGTGCCTAGTGGTACTTAACAGTTGAGCATTACCTGCAATAGAAGTGGGAAAAACAGCTTGAGCATGACTCATAGGAGCAGTGCTTCCCAAGATGCTCAACACCACTAATGTTAGAACCACTATTTGCGCAGTGGCAGGCATCAAGATGGGAAGTAACCATTTTTGCCAGCAATAAATCAATTGTTTGTGCAACATCTGATACTTCCTAAATACAATATTGCTTCCAAAACACTCTGCGCTTACTTTGCGCCCCTCTGCGTTGATCGTCCCATGATTCATATTTTGGTGGCTATTTAACTTCAAATACTTTTTGGTTAAGGCAAGAGACGCGATGAATCGCCGTCTCTACAATAATCAGTCTTTGGTCTTGACTGTGATTTATTGCGTCTTTGCGATCTATACTTTTCATCAAAAAACCTTAACCGAACGGTATTGAGTTCACTTCTATTCTGGCTTCTTGTGCCAATGCCCATCATCGCCTTTTTCGTAATCGCGCTTTACCGCACTCCAAGCGACTCGAAAGGCACTTTCTTCTCCATCATATTGTTCTTGAGCGCTGTTAAATGCAGCCCGAAAAATTTCTTGGGCGTGCTTGGGTAAGTTTTCTTTGACTGAATCTGGTAAGTCTGCAATTTGTTTGTAAGGCATAAACTTCATTTCCCCAGTCTTATGTTTGCATGTGGCTTTGGGGTGGAAAGCCATGTTTGATTCTGCCTTCATCAGTATCAAACTGGTTGGAAGTTCTGAACTCTTCAAAACCTCCATCAGCAATTCGTAATTGAATTATTAACTACGAATTATTAATTACTTAAAGACTAATTGTTTGTGGCTTGAAACTCGATACACTATCCCAATAATTAACCTGGTTAATATTTACCTTCAGCAAAGCAATATCGGGTTCGTCTAATCCTTTAGGAAACCAGGTTTGAAGTTCCGGCTTCCATAGCTCTCGCATCTTGTTGCGGTCTTTAACAAGTTGTGCTGTACCTGATATCGAAACATATCGCTGCTGTTCGGGTGACGAAAAACTAATATTGACTTGCTCATGGTGTTCAATTTCAGTCACCTTATGGGAACCAGCATAAGTAAAGAACCAGAGTATGCTATCAGAGTTAATCTCACCACTCTTTGACATGGGGTAACTATGCAAACTGCCATCATCATCGACTGTGGTAAACATACCATAATCAATAT
>CAXUOL010000735.1:0-3793 GCA_964252435.1 uncultured Nostoc sp. | reverse complement strand
ATCTCAGTCCCGATAAAAAAGCGGGCTAACCGCTATTTATATGGTTAACCCGTGCAGCTTTGGGAACGCGCAGAGAAATTGTTATTGCAATACCAACTTCACATTGGCGTTTTGCAGACCGCGTTGTTTTACTTCAGCCAAAGTTTTGTTAACGGCATACTTTTGGTTGATTGAGTTGATCAACTCGGTTTGGTTGTGCTTCTTAGCAACGCCCCACAGGTCAGCGATTAGGTCAAAAGAACCATCGCCATTGCGAGACCAGCCGAGGTCATATTCACCTTCCAAAACAGCTACGATGTCAGAACGGACACGCTGACCGTTATAACCACGGACATCAGCTTCAGTCTTTACGCTGATACCGAGGTCGCGCAAGGAAGCCTTGAGGATTTCGGCATCGGTGATTTTGGTACGCAGGGTGCTAAAGTGAGACATTTGGGTTTCCTCCAATGAGAAGATTGAGAAAAACGACAACGGTTTGTTTTGGGCGAAGCCGCGCTTAACAGGATGCGGCTTTTCTTATAACTGCTAGCATTTTCAGCTAGCCTTTCCCCCTGGGATGGCAGAGGAAAGCTTTTAAAACTCCATTCGCTGATATTCAGCTACGGAGGATGCTGCGGGGCGTGCGCGCTGTCTGGCCCAATCTCTCAGAGCCGTTACTTGTTCTTGCATCGTTCGAGACAGCGGCAATGTTGCCTTCAGTGCAGCAATAATATCTAGTTGGGTGAACTCCCGATCTTGGGCAAAAGCTTCATACATTGCCGCAACGATCGCTTGCTCAACTTCTGCTCCAGAAAAGCCATCAGACATCTTAGCTAGTTGCTCAAGATCAAATCGAGAGATGTCTTCACGGCGCTTGGTCAGATGAATATTGAAAATATCCTGCCTTTCTTCCGGTGTTGGCAGATCGACAAAGAAAATTTCATCAAAGCGTCCTTTCCTCAAGAACTCGCCAGGTAAGCGTTCTACTCGGTTGGCGGTTGCCATCACGAACACTGGTGATTTTTTATCTTGCATCCAGGTGAGGAAAGAGCCGAAAATTCTACTTGAAGTCCCCCCATCAGAATCAGAAGAACCTCCGCTACCAGCAAAGGATTTATCTAATTCATCGATAAATAAAATCGCTGGGGAAATAGATTCTGCTGTTTTCAGGGCGTTTCGCAGATTTGCTTCACTTCGTCCCACCATTGAGCCGTCGTAAACTCGCCCCATATCCAACCGCAACAGTGGTAAACCCCACAGCCGGGAAGTAGTTTTAGCAATTAATGACTTACCGCAACCGGGAACCCCTAGAATTAACATCCCCTTTGGTTGAGGCAAACCATACTCTCTCGCTCTTTCTGTGAAAGCGTTAGAGCGCTGCTTGAGCCATCTTTTTAACTCTTCTAAGCCACCTACAGCATCAATGGTTTCATCTTCTTCAATGTATTCTAAGATGCCATTGCGCCGAATTAGTTGCTTTTTCTCAGATAAAACGATGTCTACTTCATCTTCCGTCAAACGCTCTTTAGTTACCTGTGCCTTACGGTAGACTTTCTCTGCTTCATCTTTAGTTAGACCCAAAGCAGCTCTGAGAAGTTTTTCTCTGGCTTCTGTTGTCAGGCGCCGACCACGATTTTGCTCTATATGGTGAGTTAAGACTTTATTCAACTCAGCCATATCTGGCAATGTAAAGTCGAGAACAACAACTTCTTTTTCCAGTTCTATAGGTACTTGCTGCATCGGAGACATCAAAATGATGTTCTTTTGCATACCTTTGAAACTAGCGATCGCATCACGCAATGATCGGTTAGTTGCAGGCGCATCTATAAAGGGATGTAAATCTTTAAGAATAAATATACTTGGTTCTTTCTGCCGGATGATCCACTCAATTGCCGCCTCTGGAGACACGGTATTATGTTGGGTTACATTCCGGGGTTGACCATATTCAACAATCCCGTGTGTTACTGTCCAAACAAATACTCGGCGCTGGGGCTTTAACAACTGGGCGATTGTGGAAATTGCTTGCTCGGCCCGCTCTTCCTCGGAGGTAACAAGGTAGATTAAAGGGTATTGAGCTTGAATTAGGATCTTGAGCTCTTCGTTCATACTTCGACCTACTTGAGACCTTATAGAGACAGTAGAGACATTGCTTCTGGTAAAGACAACCGAATCATGAATATCTATCTAGCAAGGAACTAATTCTTCCTCACCCTTGGGATTGGTTTCATCTTCATCCATCTCATTAAGAGAAAGGTGCTCTTGACCAATTACTCCTGGTTGATTGCCTAAAGTAACCAGTTCCCCATCACGTAAGACAAGTGAGCTATCACAAGTTGGGCATGAATAAACTCTATGAGTCCGCCCATAAGAAGAATCTTCTAACTCATCAACCAATTCTTGATTGGATAGGTAAAAACCAAGGGCACGTTCGGCAAGTTCTGACATTGGCTCGGAATCAACTGCTGAACGAATCTTCAGTTTTCTGTGCAACTCTGGCGATAAATACAAAGTGACCTTTTGCTTAGTTTGCGTTTGCATATAACTCTTTAACGGTCTTACCCGGGTATGTATATTAACTTATCGGTTCTTTTATTGGTTGTCAAGACAGTAAAACGTTTTGACGCCAATTTTGTTACATTTGTTCACATTTGAGGCTGAAATACTGTTTATTGAGTGATAAATAGCTGACTACAAACCTCTCAGAATTAATCAGGACTTAGGCACTCAAAACCTAAAGGCTCAATGGAAATTAGCGATCGCTAATTTAATGATTGCCTGAGTTGGTTGATTTTTTAACTATTTGGAGCGTAAGCGGATTAAAGTTGAACACTTTTCCGGTTGTAAACAACTGATATCCACAAGAGATGCCAGCGAATGACACCAGCAAAGAGAAAAGGGACACAGAGCCGATTACAACACCACTGGCAAGGAATAGAGCAATTCCTATGCCAATCAACACCCATCCCAGTTTCTGATTATCGCGCCCACCCCAATTTAGAGCTACTACACCTCCCATACACAGCAAAATTCCAGGTGTGCTGCGTAAGTAGACGCTCACATAAATACTTGTACTTAAAAATGTAACGCCTGCTAGGATTAGTCCTAAACCAATAAGCTTGCTGGCAAGGATTACTTGTTCTTTTTCTTTACCGATGGTGGGCGCTGTAATTTTTGTTGGCGCGGAGTTTGATGTAGGATTTGTTGTGGCAGATGCAGAGTGCTGCTGCACCCTAAACATGAAAGTTATTTTTTCTCCCTGCCCAAGGGAAATTCTATCTCCTGGATGCAGTGGACAAAAAACTTGAGGTTGAAGTTTCGCACCGTTAATGTATGTGCCATTAGAACTGCCCAAATCGGTGATATGGTATTCATCCCCATTTACCCAAATTTGCGCGTGGATGCGAGATGCCACATCCGAATCTGGTAAGCCAGAAATATCAATATCTGGTGATTTTTGGTCGTTTGGCTTACCAATGCAAATTACAGAAAGATTTGCTGGAAATTGCAAAGATGTGTTGGTTTGGAAGTGAAAAAGCTCCAAAGTTAGCTCGGCTGTCTGAGATGCGCTGTGCATAAATTGTGTGATAAAGCACTCCTTATAAGTTTCTCTACTGACAACTCAAAAGAGAATGGTAAATATCCTGAATATTATTGAATTTTTAATTAGCCCTCTTGTGGTGCAGTTTCTTCAGCAGTTTACGGATTCGAGAATAGCTAGTAAATTGGCGAAGGTATTGATCTGAGTTTCTGGTACTTCTGTAAAATCAGTGACTTTGGCAAAATGTGTGATGTAAATGGCTACTGCTAATAAAAT
>CAXUOL010000734.1:0-3798 GCA_964252435.1 uncultured Nostoc sp. | reverse complement strand
AGTTCTGCTTCCGAAAATTCTTCCCCAGCTTGCAAGCGAGTGGCAGAAGTTTGCAATCCTGTCGCTGCACCTTTATCTCCAATTTGTAAAGCGGTTTTAGCAGCTGTTTGTAGCATCGTGGCTGCACCAGTGCGATCGCCTTGTTGCAATTTCGCCTCAGATGACTGGTTTGGCGATACCTTGCTTTACTTGAGGTCGGGAATTAGTTTTGGGTCGTCAAAGAGCCACCACAGCAGGATATGGGTGTCGATGAGGTAGCTCATTCCCATTGCTGGAGTTCATCTTCTGGCAGTGGTTCAAAGAAAGCATCGCCGAGTTTTCCTTTTAATAAACCAGGGGTGCAGGGTTGTGTACGTTCTTGATTTAAACCTAGCCGAAAGTAGTGAATTAGGTCATAAAGTTCTGCTAGTTTGTCTTCAGGAATGTCTTGCAATTCTTGGACAATCTTCTGGATCAGCATAAGTCAAACCCTTCGGTGGTTGTTAATCAGCAACGTTGAATTTTTACTATTCCTGTAAAACGGTCTTTGATACAATTCTGGTTTTCTTGAGGTCTGCTTCCGAAAGTTTTTCCCCAGCTTGCAAGCGAGTGGCAGAAGTTTGCAACACTGTTGCCGCCCCTTTATCTCCTATTTGTAAAGCGGTTTTAGCAGCCGTTTGTAGCATCGTGGCTGCACCAGTGCGATCGCCTTGTTGCAATTTTGCTTCGGCTAGCTGGGTTTGCCGATACTTTGCCAATGTTAAAATAGATTGTTGTACCTGGGGATTTGATGCCGGTTGATACGCCCGCACTACATCTGCATACACAGGCATCAAGGGCGAAAGTAAGCTTTCTTGGTTAACCAACGGGTCATCATAACGGATTTGGAGATGCGCGATCGCTTGTTTCCCTTCTGGCAATTGTCCCAGATAAATGTTTGCCAAAACTACCCGTTCTACATCCTGCATCAAATCTCCCAAACGCACAGCAAAGCTACCATCAGCTTCGGCTTCCACTGGTAACTCGATTGTGTCTGGAGCAACCTGGGCAATGGGTTTCAATTCTGCTAGTCGGACATTGGGCACTAGAGATAATAGCAAGTAAGCATTAGTTAGCCCAATTGACTGAATCCGTCCAAATAGCCGACTAAACTGCTCCACAGCTTGTTCAGGGCGTTCAATATGCGCTAAAGTCCCACCACCGACATCGGCAATGTTTTCTAGCAAATCCTGATTCCAGCTATTGCCAAATCCGAAAGTGTTGATAGTTAGGTTTAGCTTGGCAGCCTTTTGCGCCAGTTTCAGACAGCGTTTGTGATCATCTCGCCCGATATCCCACTTCCAAATTCGCAAACCACTTTCACCATGCCCATCTGTCAGCAGAAACGCCTGGGAAACAGCACCTCTTGTGCCCTTCATCAGTTCTGTAATTCCCAATTCCAAACCATCAGCGATCGCAGTCCCGCCGCTAGCAGTCAGTTTGCTTTTGATTTGAGATTTGATGCTTTCGGGGTCTTCAATCGCTTGGTTGGGGATAATGACTGACGCAGTACCGGAAAAAGCGACAACTGAGATGCGATCGCCTACTTTCAACCGGTCAATTAATCCTTCCACAGCTTGGATTACCGTTTTAATTGGTTGTCCATGCATGGAACCACTTCTATCCAAAATCAAGCAGAGATTAAGGGGGAGATTTTGGTCAGACTCACCAGCGATTGCAAAAATTGTTATTGCTAGTTGACGCTGGCTACTTGTTTGAGCCAGATCAACATTATTGTCATTTAACGCCGAGAGCAATTTAACTTTCATCTAAACCTGAGTTTACTGGGGAGGGGTATCTTGCAAAACTGTTTTAGAGACAATTCTGGTTTTCTTGCGATCGCTTTCAGATAAATCTCCACCAGATTGCAGCTGGGTGGCAGAAGTTTGCAACACCGTTGCTGCACTAGTATCTCCCATTTGCAGCGCAGTTTTCGCAGCCGTTTGTAACATTGTCGCCGCACCAGAGCGATCACCCTGTTGCAATTTCGTCTCGGCTAGCTGGGTTTGACGATACTTAGCTAATGCTAAAATAGAGTGTTGCACCTGGGGATTCGGGTCTGCTTGATAATTTTTGACTACATGGGCATAAACTGGGATATTTGGTGTAACTAAACCTACTTTGTTAGCGGCTGGATCGTCGTAGCGGACTTGCACATTAGCGATCGCTTGTTCACCTGTTGGCAATTGTCCCAAATAAATATTAGCTAAGATTACCCGTTCTGCATCTTTCATTAAATCTCCCAACCGCACAGCAAAACGTCCATCAGCTTCTTGTTGCAGTGGTAACTCAATTGTGTCTGGTGAAACTTGGGCCACAGGTTTGAGTTCCGCTAGCCGGACATTGGGCATCAGAGAGAATAACAAATAAGCATTAGTCAATCCCACAGTTTGAACGCGGCTGAACAGGCGATTAAACTCCTCCACTGCCTGTTCGGGTTTTTGAATATAAGATAAAGTACCTAAGCCAGCATCAGCAATTTTTTCTAAAACATCTTGGTTCCAGTTGTCACCAAATCCCAAAGTATTTAAAGTTAAATTATAGCTAGCAGCCAATTGGGCGAATTTTAAACAGCGATTGTTATCACCGTGTTCATTTTCCCCGTCGGTTAACAAAAAGGCTTGGGAAACAGTATCTTTTTTGCCTTTCGCCAACTCCTCAATCCCCAAACGCAGTCCTTCATCAATCGCAGTTCCCCCATCGGCAGCTAGGCGATTGATTTGCTGTTTGATTTTCTCTGGATTTTCGATATTTTGACTGGGTACTAAGACTTTGGCACGGTGATCGAAAACTACCACACTGAGGCGATCGCCAGGATTGAGCCTATCTACGAGACGATTCGCTGCTTTTTTGACCGTTTCTAGCGATCGCCCGTTCATCGAACCACTATGATCGAGAATTAAGCATAAATTCAGGGGTACATGGCGGTCTTGAGTCTGGGCGATCGCCGAAATCGAAATTCCCAACTGACGTTGACTGTTCAGTTGATTTGCGTCCAAATTACCATCATTCAAGGCAGGCTGCAAATTAACCTTCATAACTCAGAGTCCTTATTCAGGATATACATATTAATAAATAACTTCAAAGCACTACTTTAGCTCTACGGAAAACCTAATCCAACATAAATACACTAATATAATCAGAATATCTTAGAAGCCAAGCATTGGCCGATGCAAAGCCGCCTTCAGCATTAGGGAGAAATCCGCACCTTGAGGAAAGCGTGCATCGCGCTAGGATGTATTACAGTTAACGGCATAGTTTCAGGCGATCAGTTGCTATGGACATTTCCCCAATTAAGGCTGTTCAAGCCCCATATTACGGCGATAACTTTTACCGGACACCACCGCCAGATTTACCTTCCCTCTTATTGAAGGAGCGAATCGTCTATATTGGGATGCCACTGGTACCTGCTGTCACGGAATTAATCGTAGCCGAATTGCTGTTTTTGCAATCCGACGACCCCGAAAAACCGATCAAAATCTATATCAACTCAACCGGCACTTCCGGTTACAGTGGCGAACCCATTGGCTTTGAAACCGAAGCCTTCGCCATCTATGACACCATGAAATATATCAAGCCTCCGATCCATACCATCTGCGTCGGTTCCGCGATGGGTATGTCAGCGATGCTTCTCAGTGCTGGTACAAAAGGTTGCCGTGCTAGTTTGCCTCACTCCTCGATTATCCTGCATCAGCCTAAGAGCTACGCCCAAGGTCAAGCAACGGATATTCAAATTCGCGCTAGGGAAGTTTTGGTAAATAAAGGGGCGTTAGTTGATAT